>CAIQPA010000163.1 GCA_903873545.1 uncultured delta proteobacterium | reverse complement strand
GGCACCCGCTCCTTCCCCGGCATCCTCGCCTACTGCGTCAGCAAGGCTGCCCTCGACCAGATGACCCGCTGCCTCGCCCTCGAACTCGCCGCCGATGGCATCCGCGTCAACGCGGTCAACCCGGGCGTGGTCGTCACCGAACTCCACCGCGCCTCCGGCATGGACGACGCAGCCTACGCAGCCTTCCTCGAGCGGAGCCAACAGACCCACCCGATGGGCCGCGTCGGACAGCCCGACGAGGTCGCCGAAGCCATTGTCTGGCTCCTCTCCGACGCCACCGGCTGGATCACGGGCGCCACGCTTCCCATCGATGGCGGGCGCCAACTCACCTGCGCCCGATGACCCCCGAAGTCCCCGACCACCGGCTCGCCATCTGCCGACGCTGCCGCAACAGCGAACGCATCGCGGCGGGCGCAGACGGCGCGCAGCTACTCCTCGACCATGCCCGCGCGACGGGGACCACGCCCGACGGCCACCCCTTCCACGCCCGTCTGAGCCAGTGCCTCAACTCCTGCGACGCTGGCCACACGGTGCGCGTTGAGTGGCAGGGCTGGGAGTTCGCCTTCGTCGGCATCCGCACCTGCGACGAACTCGACGAGGTCATCGGCGCCCTCGCAGAAATCGCGGCGCAGAAGACACCGGACCACCTCCGCAAGCGGCTCTACCAGGTCTGGTTCGACGGGCGCCTCCAGTTCCATGCCGGCCTCCGCCCGCCGATTGGTTGACGCGCACCGTGCGCCGCGCCACGATCCTCCACCCTTCAACGAACGACCTCGTGGTACCATGACCCAGTCCGACGCGCGCCATCACCTCTTCTCCTTCGATGCCAGCCTCGAGGCCGCCAACGACCTCCGCGCACGCGGCTTCGGCAGGCCCGACATCTGCATCGTCCTCGGCTCCGGACTCGGCGCCCTCGCGGAGCGTGTGAACATCACCGCGGAGGCGCCCTACCGCGACATTCCCCACTTCCCCACCAGCTCGGTGGCGGGCCACCGCGGGCGGCTCCTCTTCGGCACCCTCGCCGGCCGCTCCGTCCTGCTCATGGACGGCCGCGTGCATGCCTACGAGGGCTACGGCGCAGACGATGTCGTCTTCCCCGCCCGCGTCATGTGGCAGCTCGGCGGCCGCATCCTCCTCGTCACCAACGCAGCCGGCGGCATCAAGTTCGGCTCCGCGCCGGGCGACCTCATGCTCATCGAAGACCAGATCAACCTCACCGGCCGCAACCCGCTCATGGGCCACAACGACGAGCGCTGGGGCACCCGCTTCCCCGACATGTCGGAGGCCTACGACGCCGAGCTGCGCGACATTGCCCGCGCCAGCGCCGAAGCCCAAGGCATCCCCCTCACCCAGGGCGTCTACGTGGGGCTCCTCGGACCCACCTACGAGACACCCGCGGAGATCCGCATGCTCCGGAACCACGGCGGCGACGCGGTCGGCATGAGCACCGTCCTTGAGGTCATCGCCTGGCGCCACCTCGGCACCTCCGGCGCAGGCCCGCGCGGCCGCGTCCTCGGCATCTCCTGCATCACCAACCTCGCCTCCGGCATGCCGGGCGCAGTCCTCTCACACCACGACGTGCAGGAGGTCGCAAACCGCAGCCGCGACCGCTTCTGCAACCTTGTACAGGGCATCGTCGAGCGCCTCGAGGTGACGCCATGAACCGTCCCACCGCCCAGCAAGAAGCAGAGCTCTACGCCGCCGCGAAGGCTGCGATGCAGCTCGCGCATGCCCCCTACTCCAACTTCCTAGTGGGTGCGGCGCTGCTCTCGGCAACCGGCCGCATCTACGCCGGCTGCAACATCGAGAACGCAAGCTACGGCGCCACCATCTGCGCCGAGCGGAACGCCATCTCCGGCGCCGTGATGGCGGCAGACAAGGAGCTCATCGCCGTGCTCGTCATCACCGCGACCGAGTACCCCACCTTCCCCTGCGGCATGTGCCGGCAGGTGCTCGCCGAGTTCAACCCGGCGATGCTTGTCATCTCGACGACGGTCGACGGCGGACGGGCGGAGCAGTCGCTCGCAACGCTGCTGCCCTCCAACTTCAGCCAGCATGATCTCGAGGCCGCGAGCGCGCTGAAGCGCTAGCGCCACTTGTGAGGCGGCGCAGCCGCGGATACCCTCGCTGCATCATTTCAGGAGGGTCCCTTGAGCCATCTCACCGCTTCGCGCGCACCGTTACCCTCCCTCGATCTCGACGCTCTCCGTTGCGACGCCGAAACGGTCTGGTTCGAACGCCTCGCAGCCGCCTTCGACGGCCCTGGCGCGCCGCCAGCGCCGGCGCCCGACCCTGCCCTCCGCGCTACCCTCATGGGCACAGCGCAGCGCCTCACTGCGGCCGCCTCGCCGCAGCTCGCCGCCGCTCTCGCCACCGCCGCAGCCCGCCTCGGCGTCACGCAGGCCGTCGAACTTTATGCAGGCGCAGACGCCGAAGACCCAGCGCTGCTCCTCGCACCTGCGCCACTGCTCCTGCAGATCCCCGCCTCGACGCTCGGGCTCTTCGACGACCAGGCCGCCGTCGCCTACCTCGGCCACCAGCTCGGCCACCAGCTCCTCCATGGCCTCGCCTCAGGCGCAGCCGTCGCCGCGACCCGGGCGCTGAGCTGGCTCCTCGATGAACGGACCACCGCGCCGCCTGCCGTGGCTGCCTACCTGCTCGCCCGCGAGATCTCCGCCGACCGCGCCGCGCTCGCCGCCACCCGCTCTCTCAAGGCGGTCGCGACCCAGTTCCTCGCCATGCAGTCCGGCCTCGAGGCCTCGTCTCTCGGCGGCGATGTGGATGGCCTCCTCCGCCAGTGCAACGAACTCGTAAGCGCGCTACTCGCAGGAACCGGAGAGCCGCCCGTCGGCAGCGAATCCTACCTCCGCCTCTGGGCCTTGGAGCGCTTCGCCGCAACACCGGCCGGGGCCGGCCTCACGGGCGGTTCGGCCACCGCGCAGGCCGCGGCGGTCGAGCAGCAGATCACCGATCTCGTGGAGCGCTACGCCGCCTCTCTTCAGGTGGCCGGCGAACCCGCCAAGGGCTCCACCGACCTCAAGGAGTTCGCGCTCGCCGCAGCCGTTCTCGTCGCAGAGTCCGATGGCGAGATCGAGGAGTCCGAAGGCACGCCGCTCGAGGCCGCCTTCGCCTCCCTCGTCCCCGACTGGCGCTCCTACCTCGACCCCGCCGTCGCCTCGCGCCGACTCGAGGAGCTTGCCCCCATCGCCGCGGTCGCCTCGACCGACCAGAAGCTCGGCATCCTCTCGCTCCTCTCCCACATCATCCTTGTCGACGGCAAAGCCACCAAGCGCGAGCTCAACCGCATCTACCAGATCGGCGACCTCATCGGCGCCGGCGACCTCTACCGCAGCTCGCTGCCACCCATGCTCGGCGAGCTGACCGTCGAGGCCGACGACGAGAGCAAGCCCTCCGCCGTCCAGATACCGCCGCGTGCCAGCGAGAGCTCCAACGCGCTCGATGCCCACCTCTTCAGCATCGGTCGGCGCGGCGGCGGCCTCACCACCCTCCGCCGGCTCATGCGGCTCCTTGGCGGCTCCACCCGCGAGGCGCTGCTGACCGTCATGGAGGGCTCGCTCCGCCACTACAACCTCCGCACCCCCGCCGACCTCAAGACGCTCGACCTCGACACCCCCTTCACTGTCGAACTCATCCATCCCGCACCCGTCGTTGCAGCGGCCGCCGCCTCGCTCGAGCCCGCGCGCGAGCAGCTCCGCCGCGGCGTCCTCCGACTGCGCGACGAGCTGGTCTCTGGCGACGGCCGTTCACCCTCCGTCAGGCTCCGCGTTGCGGGTCGATTTGCCGTCGACCTCTCCGAGCTCGACGCCATCTCCGAGGGCCTCTCCGAGCGCATCCTCGCCTTCGCAAAGGTCGCCCATCCCGCCACGCTCGTCGAGGCTGCAGAGGTGGGACGAGCGGGCGCAGCCGCCAAGGTCGCAACGCGCATCAAGGCCCTCTACCGCGAGCACCGCGCCAGGCTCGAAGAATCCGGCGCCTGCGAGCTCTACCTCGGCTATCCCTTCCTCACCGGTTCGGCGGGCGGCTACGATGTCCGCGGCCCGCTCGTCCTCTATCCGACCGACCTCGTCGTCGACGAGCGCGGAGGCCGTTCCTGGAGCCTCGTCGCCCGCGAAGATGAACTGCCCGTCGCAAACCAGGCGCTGCTCCGCCTCCTCTTCTCCAAGCTCGGATATGCGCTGCCCGACGCGCTCATGGAGAAGTTCCACACCCTCGCCGCGCAAGACTCCGACGCCCTCCTCGCAGAGCTCGCCGTGGTGGGCCTCTCCGCCAAGCCGCTCTCCGGAACCCTCAAAGCCCTGCGACCCTGGTCCGAGGCCTCCGGCAAAGGCGCAGCGCTTGAGATCGAGGAGGCCGCCGTCCTCGGCCTCTTTCCCCAATCCGGCTCCGACCTCCTGCAGGACTACAACGGGCTCCTCGACGCGCTCTCCGACCCCAACCAGAACGCGCCTGCGCTCCTCGGCGTCGCAGGACTCGTCCTCCCGCCCCACCTCCGCGAAGCGCTCGGCGTCGAAGAGCCGCTCGGCATCGCACCGACCGACATAGAGCCGGTCGTCTATGCCGACCCAAGCCAGCTCGCCGTGCTCTCGCGAACCCATGAGACGCGGGCACTCGTAGTCGACGGACCGCCGGGAACGGGCAAGAGCCAGGTCATCGTCAACCTCGTCGCCGACGCGCTCGCGCGGGGCTGCCGCGTCGCTGTCGTCTGCGAAAAACGGGCCGCCCTCGATGTCGTCGCACACCGCCTCGAGGGCGTGGGCCTCCGCCACCTCCTCGCCGTGGTTCACGATGTCTCCGATGATCGAAAGGCCCTCTTCGAGCAGGTCGTCCGCCGGCTCGAGGCGCCTGCCCCGCACAGCTTCCGCGAAGCTGGCCACACACAGGCCACCACGCTGAGCGGCGACCTGTCGAAGGAGCTCGACGCGCGCAGTGAGCTCCTTGCGCTCCGCCACGACGACGACCTCCCCACGCTGGGAGAGCTCCACGCCGGACTGGCCGCACTCGAGGAGCTGACGGCCTTCTCGCCTGCCGCGCTCGCCGACCTCTCTGCCACCGCCGCAGAGGCGCTCGCGCAGGCCCTCGCGGCCGTGCAGCCGCACGCCACCCTGCTCGCCTCGTCGCCCCACCTGCTCCCCGGCGACGAGCGTCCCCGCGCCTCCTTCGCCGCCTCCTCCGCCACAGACTGGGAGACGCTCCGCGGCCGCATCAACGCCACCGCGCAGCTCACCGAACAGGCCGAGGTCGTGCTCCGCGCGACCGGTCTCGAGCCCGCCGCAGCAGCCTCACGGCTCCCCGCGCTCCATGCCGCGGTCGCCGTCGCCCGTGCGCTCGACCTCCCCGCCGAACAGCTCTTCGCGGGCCTCATCCTCCGGGCCTCTGCGGCAGGAAAGGCGGGCGGTAGCGCGGCCTGGCTGCCGGCAGCGGGCAGCGCAAACATCCGCTCCATTCCCGAGGGGCTCGCCACCTGGGAGCAGGCCGCCGAGGCCATCGATAGCACGCCGCAACCCGTCTTCGCGCAGGAGACCGACGAGGCCCGGGCCATGCTGCCCGTCGCGCTCGCCACTGCCCCCGCCTGGTACCGCTGGTTCCTCCCCTCGTGGTGGTCTGCGCAGGCCGCCATGCGCCGGTGGCTCGCCACAGAGTGGCCTGAGCGGGCTGCCGAGCCCGTCACTGCCTCGCTCCTCCTAGAGGTCCGCCGCCGCCTCGCAGCCAGCAACGGCTGGCGCGCCCTCCGCGGCGTCTACCAGACACTCGGCGGCGAGCTCGTCCTGCCGGCCTCACGCGACGAGGCCCGCGCCCAGGTCGTCATCCTCTCTGCCACCCTCTCGCAGCTGGGCAGCCTCGAGCCCCACCGCGAGGCGCTCGTAGCTCTCGACCTCTGGCCCGCGGCCAGCGTCGTCGGCATCGGCGCCTGGCGCAGCCGGCTGCTGCAGCTCAGCGAGGCACTCACCCTGCTTCAGCAGGCCGCCGCCGAGCGCGCCGCACTCCACGTCATCTTCCCCACGCTGAGCGCCGACGCGCCACCCAAGGCGCTCCGCGACCTCGCCACGATCGTTGCCTCTCACTCCCGCGCCATCACCGCTGCAGACCGCGCCATCGCCTCGGCCATCGCGCTCCACCCAACCGCCCGCCCCCTGCTCGCCCGCCTCTGTGAGCGCCACGCCACAGCCCCCGCTGCGGGCTGGCGAGCTGCCGTGCTCCGCGGCTGGGCACAGGCGCAGGTCGACAGCATCACGGCACGCGAACCGGCTGTTGCAGACCTCGACAACACCACCAGCGTAGGCCCGCTCGAGACAGCAGAGGCGCGGCTCCAAGCACTCACCGCGGAGCTCACGGGCAGCGCCGCACAGCGGGTTGTCGCGCTCCGCAACGAGGCCCCGCTCCTGCAGGTCATCGACGCCGAAAAGGGCAAACGCCGCACCGAACTCCAGTCCACCAAAGAGGGGCTCCTCAAGGAGGCACGCAAGCAGCGCAGCCGCATGCCGCTCCGCACCTTCGTCCGCACTTACGCAGAGGAGGGCCTCTTCGACCTCCTCCCCGTCTGGCTCGTCTCGCCCGAGACCCTCAGCGTCCTCTTCCCCCGCGAGCCCATCTTCGACCTCGTCATCATGGACGAGGCCTCGCAGTGCACCGTCGGCTCAGGCTTCCCGGTGCTCCTCCGCGGGCAGCGCGTCGTCATTGCCGGCGACGAGCACCAGATGCCTCCGACCAGCTTCTTCCAGAGCGCCGACGACCCCGAGGAGGTCCCCGAAGACGACCGTGAATCACGCGAACTCCTCGACGGCGAATCGCTCCTCGTCCTCGCCCGCTCCCGCGTCCCCCACATCGGCCTGCGCTGGCACTACCGCTGCCTCTTCGAGGAGCTCATCGCCTTCTCCAACCATGCCATGTACCAGGGCAACCTCTCCACCATCCCCGCCACCCGAAGCGCGGCCGCGCAGGCCCAGATCAGCTGGATCCAGGTCGATGGCGCCACCTATCTCGAGGGTGTCAACAAGGTCGAAGCGGAGCGGGTCGTCGACCTCGTCGCCAGCCTCATGGTCGACCGCCCGGGCGAGAGCCTGGGCGTCGTTACCTTCAACATCCAGCAGCGCCAGGCCATCCTCGACGCCCTCGACAGCCGCTGCGAATCAGACGCCGCCTTCGATGCAAACTACCGCACCGCGCTCGCCCGCGAGCGCATGGACGAGCGCCCCTTCGTCAAGAACCTCGAATCGGTTCAGGGCGACGAGCGCGACATCATCATCTTCTCGCTCGGCCACGCACCTGCGCAGCGCAAACGCAAAGATGGAAACAGCGAACGCTACGTACCAGCCCGCTTCGGCCCGCTCGGCCAGAAGGGTGGCGAGCGCCGCCTCAACGTCGCCGTCTCACGCGCCAAGCGGCAGATCTGCATCGTCGCCTCCTTCGAGCCCACGCTGCTCTCCGTCGCCAACACCACCCACGAAGGACCCCGCCTGTTCAAGGCCTTCCTCGAGTTCGCCTGGCACCTCTCCGCTGGCCGCAAGGCGCAGGCCGAACGCACACTCGAGCTCCTGCGCGCCTACCGCCAGGTGGCCAAGCCCGCCGGCGCCAGCCACCGTCCTGCCTTCCTGCAACCGCTCAAGGTCCAGGTCGCGCTCGCACTCGAGGCGCTGGGCCACACCACCCAGCTCGATGTCGGCACCTCCTCCTTCCGGGTCCCCGTCGCTGTCGTCGCTCCGAACGACCCGCACAGCTATGCGCTGGGCATCCTCTGCGACGAGGGCAGCCAGGTCGAGTCGGCCCATGCCCGACATGTCCACACACCGCAGGTCCTCACGGCTCGCAGCTGGAAGACCCTCTCCATCAGCGCCCGAGATTGGCACCGCGACCGCGAGGCGGAGCTGGCCCGCATCACGGCCGCACTCGCAGCCCCCCGCTGAGTCGCCGGCCTAGGCCAGCTTCTCCGAGCAGAGCCAGCTCCACGCAATGATGGAGTTCTGCGGGTTCACACCCAGGTTGGTCGGGAAGGTAGAGCTGTCGAGCACATAGAGGCCCGGCATCTCGTGAACCTGACCGTCGAAGCCTACCACGCTCCGCTTCCGGTCGGCGCCCATGACGGCGGTTCCGAACATGTGCGACGCGATGCCGTGGTACCGGTTCGGGCTGTTATCGAGCTGGTCGAGCGCCTCCATCTGATCCGGATGGTCCATCCGCTTGGGAAGGCCGTGGACGCCCGGCGACACCGACTTCGCGCCCGCCGCAAACAGCATCTTCGCCATCAGCTTGAGCCCCCGCTTCAGCCGGATCACATCGCCATCGGTCATGTCGTACTTGATGCGCGTCCGGCCCGTGAAGTCGCGGTAGATGCGGCCATGCGCCTCGGACCGCACATGCACGCCCCAGCAGGCGAGGTGGCCCACACGCTCCACATTCTCCATCAGCTTCTTGCCGTAGCCATCGAACCGGGCCGCCGCGTTGTCGAGCGGAATGGAGACCGTCTCGAACTTGAGCCGGTCGGTCCAGAGATGGGTCGACTCGTAGCCCTGCGTCACGCTCTCCCACATCCGCACCGGCTCTTCGAACTCACCGAGCAGGCTGATGCCGGGATGGCACTGGAACCGCTGACCGACGAGCCCGCTCTCCTTGCCGATGCCGCTCGCTGCAAGCAGCAGCGGCGTCTGGATGGCGCTGGCCGCGAGCAGCACGGCCCGACGCGCACGGAAGGTCGCCTTCGGCCCCTTCAGACGGTCCGGTGACGAGACGAACTGCGCCTCCACCAACCCCGCGCGTCCATTCACCCGCACAATCTTCGAGACGCGGCACTCTGCATACAGCCGCGCACCCTTGCGGAGCGCGAAGGGCAGGTAGGTCTGATCCATGCTCTGCTTCGCAGCGGTCGGGCAGCCCTGGATGCAGCGCGACGACCCCTGACAGCCCACCACGTTGCGGCGGATCGGGTTGTGCGAAAAGCCGATGGCCTCGAGCCCGTCGCGGAGCAGCGTGTTGTGACGGCCCAGCACCTCTTCGGGCGCCGGAGCAATCTGCAGCTCCTGGTCGACCCGGTCGTAGATGCGGCTGAACTCCTCGAACGAGAGGTTCTCCGGAAGCTTGTGGTCACGCACCCACTCCGCGTGCAGCTCCGGCTTCATGCGATGGCAGATGGCACCGTTCATCGTCGTTGTGCCGCCCACGCCCATTCCCTGGATGATGGGCAGGAACAACCGCCCCTCGGCCACCTGAAAGCCGCAGTCGCGCCACGAGCTCCGGAACCCTGTCCAGACATCGTAGCCCCGCTCCTTCACCGGAACGTAGGGGCCCTCTTCCACGAG
>CAIQPA010000162.1 GCA_903873545.1 uncultured delta proteobacterium | reverse complement strand
GCCATCCGACGTAGCGCCGCGGCGCGGCATGGCGCGCAAGCGACAGACGCAAGCTGCTCCGGCGCCGGCCGATGGGCGGTCGAGCGGCGGCGCGACCGGCCACACAGCACGGGCTGCGCATGGTCGCGGCGGCGGCGGCGGCGGCGGCGGCGGCGGTGCCGGTGGTATCTCCTACGGTATCTACCGCGTCGACGGCAGCACTGTCTCCGTGCCGACGGCCCCCACAGCCACCTCGGCTGGTGCGGGTGCGGGCGGCGCGGGCGGCGGCGGCGGCACCTCCTGTGGCGTTGGATCGGGCGCGAACGGCGCTACCGGTGTGGCCGGTGCCTCGGGCGGCCGGAACTTCTAAGTTCAGCCCTCGCATCCTTCTGCGAGGCGCAGCTCCGGCTGCGCCTCGCGGCGTTTTTGCCCTGCGCCGCTGCACCATCGCGGCCGATCCGGGAAAGGCGGAGAGAGGCTCCCGCCGCCACGCAGCCCAGGCCTGTCGAGCAGGCCGTCCGCTTCACCGCGAGCTCTCAAGCGGCCACATGCAGGCCGCCACGCTCCGCCTGAGTGAACTCTGGCCCGACCTCGACGGGAAGCGGTTAACGGCCTGCGCAACCCGCGCCAGCCGACGCGGACAAGACGCAGGTCAGAGCCCGCGACCCACCCGCGGACCAGCGCTGGCCGACCCTCTACCGCAGCCTACCGCCCCGCCTGCGGAGCGAGGCCGAAGGCGCCTCCCGCGTTTAGCGGCAGGTGCCGTTGATGGGCTCGCCACCCTGGCCCGGGCCAGTGTCCGAGGTGCAGGTAAGGCCACCAAGGCAGCCCGCTTGGTCTTCGCAGGCGGCGCCAGCGGCGGCGCGCGGGGCGCAGACGCCCGGAACACCCGTCGTAACCTCCCAGTCGTTCCCGGGCTGGTCGCAGTACTGGCTCGGCAGACAGGTGGAGGCGTCGACACATGCAGCGCCAAGCGCCGGCTCGCAGATGCCACCGGCGGAAAAGGCGGTCGGGTCGTTTACGGTGCACCGCGAGGTTGCGCTGGCGCACTCCGAGGTCCGGGCGCAGAAGCCGCCGTCTGCGATGGCTCCCTCCACAGGCAGGGGCGAGAAGCAGAGGTCGCTCTCCGGTGCGTTGGCCAGATAGGTGGCACAGTCGGCCACAGCGGCAAAGGCCACGCAGCGATCAAACCGGCCCGTATCCCGGCGGACACGCCCTTCGGCTGCGGCGCTCACCTCGGGGGCGCAGAGGCCGTCGAAGACAGGCGGCAGCGCCAACTTGCAACCCTCCGCGTCGGTAAAGCCGAAGCTGGTCTCGAACTCCAGGCGCTTGTCGGCAAACTCCGCGGAGCAGTCGTAGAGGTGGTCGCAGAGCGAGTCGATGGCGTCGGCGCAGAAGGAGAGGAGTGCCTGGCTCTCGGCGCGGGGGTTGGTTGCGCCGCCGGTGTCGGTGGAGCTGGTATCGGTGGCGCCGGTGTCGGTGGAGCCGGTATCGGTCGCGTCCGTGTCGGAACCGCCTGTGCCCGTGTCGGTGGAACCGGTGTCGGTCGTGCCGGAGTCTTCGCAGCCTTCGCCCGAGAAGAGGTTGCAGCCCGTGTCGGCGGTGCCCGTGCCCGTGTCTGTCTTGGTGTCAGCGTCGCTGGAACATGCAGCGAGGCCGGAACCCAGAGCCAGAGAGAGAAGGAGACTGGTGCGGCGCATGAGAGGACCTCGTAGAAGGAGTGGTATGCGCCTGTTTATACCTCTGCTCCGGGGCAATGGCCAACTTCTCGGTTAGGGCGCGTCAGGTGGAACGACAAAGCCCTCGACCGCCTCCACCGTGGCAGCAAAGGAGATGCGTCTGCAGGCGTTTGCTGCGTCGGGGAGATCTGCGGCACGGTCCACCGCCGTGGCGAGGGTCTCGCCCGAGGTGAGCGCAGTGATCGTGGCGAGCACCTCGGGGATCGCGTCGGCCTCGAAGGCGCCACCCGCTACGCCGCGCCAGACGCCGTCTTCATCGCGGTGGAGCGAAAGGCGAAGCCCCGTCACTGCGAGCCTCAGCGGCGGCCCGAAGGCAGGGACCAGGACGATGGCGTCCCAGGGAGCCACCTCGATGGTGTCGCGAGACGCATCCACCGCGACCGGTTGGCCGGAGCCCAAGAGGTCGAAGGTCTGGTAGCCTGCAAGCAGTCCATCGAAGTCGACCGCCGCGCCGTCGAGACGGGCGCTGGTCCAGCGGCCATCGCCGCTGAGTAGCAGCGCGGGGATGTCGCCGCCACGGCTCACGCCGTCGCGAAAGAGCGACTCAAGCGAGGCGCCGAGGACATCGTAGAAGTCTGCCCAGATGCTTCCTACGCCGTTGTCGATGCCGGGCGTGCCATCCGGAGCCGTTGCGTCGGCTGGGCCGCAGCCGTCAGGCCTGCTGTCGGAGGAGACCCGCCCGTCGAGGTCGAAGCCGACCGATAGCCCGTCCGACACCGAGGCCACGCGCAGGTCTCGGAAGAGGAGCGCCGAGACAACCGGCTCGCCCCCGAAGGCGCCATCGGTGCTGGAGGCGTCTGCGCCCTCCGAGCGCGACGAAGCAGCGTCGTCGGAGGGCGGCTCGGAGCAGGCCGTGCCGCAGAGTAACGCGAGCATCCGCAGGCTGGCGGCCCTCATGCCTCGAGCTCCGGCACGCCCCGCGAGACTGCGGCAGTGCCCTCGCCCCAGGTGGGCAGCTCGAGACCGGCAGCGCGTAGCATCGTGAGGGTAACCTCCGCGGCGTTCGCTCCGCCCGCCGCTCGGTGATGGAATCCGGTGCGAAGCCGACCGCCCATGCTCCCAGCGACCAGGATGGGGTAGTCGTCAATGCTATGGGTGCGGCCGCGGGCACAGTCGCTCGTGCAGAGCAGGCCGAGGCTGTCGAGCACCGTGCCGTCGCCCTCGGGGAGCGCGACCAGTTTGTCGAGGAAGAGGGCGAGGTCACCCATGATGGTCTGCACCACCCCGTCCACCATCGGCTGGTCTCCGGCCTCCTCGTGGGTGAGCTGGTGGTGGCCCATCGTGACACCGTCGTAGAGGAGGTTCGAGAGCGGATCCGAATACCAGACGGAGATCACGCGGGTGAGGTCGCAGGCCAGCGCGACGGCGAGCAGATCGCCGAGCAGCCCGCACCTCTCGCGCATGGCGGGGTGGACCCGCTCGTCGCCGGTGACCGTCGGTGCATCGAAGGGGACACATGCCGGCGCTGCGCTTTCGTCGCCGAGCGCGGCGAGGCGGAGTTCGAGGGCACGGACGGAGGCCTCGTGCTGGTCGAGGCGGATGCGATCGGCGGTGCCTACCCTTTGCCGGAGCCGGGTGAGGTCGTCGCCAACGAGGTCGATTACGCTCCTGCGGAGCAGCAGTTTGGAGCGTTCGAGCGCTGCGTCCGGGCCGGCGGGGAGCGCCTGGCCGGTGAGGCGCTCGTAGAGGGCGAAGGGGGACGGTTCTGCGATGATGCGGTCGCCCGCAACGCGGTGGCTGAGTCCGCTGCCGTTGGGGTCAACCGAGACCTCGAGCGAGGCGAAGGGGGTGCGGCCTGTGTTCGCCGCGGCGACGAGCTGGTCTGCGGTTGGACCGTCGAACTGCCAGTCTCCGCCAGAGTTCTCTCTCAGCGGACGCCCTGTGAGCAACCCGGCAGGACCCGGCAGGTGGGTGGTCACATTGGGCACCGCCACCCTGAAGTTGCTCAGCACCGCCAGCCGGTTCTTGTGGCGCTCGAGCGGCGCGAGCTGCGGACTGAGCGCCGCAGCAGGCCCCGTTGCCTCGGGCACCCAGCGCGCGGGGATGACGCCGCTGGCCTAGAAGAAGAGGCCCATGCGGGCGGGCGGCGCGGTGGCCTTGGGTCGAGAGGCGGCACGCGCGTTGGGAGGGTCGGCGAAGAGTTGGAGCCACGGCAGTCCGAGCGCGGTACCCGCGCCCCACCCTGCCCGCAACATCTGCCGTCTTGACACACCCATTTGCGACCTCACGAAGTCGAACGTATCCCGCTGCGGCTGCCCGCGGTCAACCCCGCACGGTGACTTTCCCTCGCTCGACGCTCCCACCCGCGCTAGGTCACGCACATGCATGCCGCAATTTGCCTCAGACGCCTCGTCACTTCGCTCGCCGCAGCGCTGCTAGTCGCCTGCGCGGCACCCGCGCCGCCAGGACCGAAAGCGCCGACGGGGCCCGCACCTGAGACAGTGGAGGCAGCCATCGTAGAGGCCTTCGCCGCGCTGGCCAGACCGGAGATCGACGACCCCTACGAGGAGCTCTTTGTGGATGTCGCCCACCGCCGCTTCGGGCGACCGGAGGGGGCAACCGCAATGGCGGATTACGCGATGAAGGCGAACGAGCCGCCACAGCCGGACAAGCGGCTGATGGCACGCTGGGGCAACGCCGCCCTGCCCTTCGAGGCAGCCGCCATCGCAGGCATGGAGCGGAGCAACTCGAACCGCGGGCTGCTGGAGGCGATGTACTGCAAGGAGCAGCCCATCCCCGCCGACTACGCAGCTTACGCCCGCGATGCGATCGCCAAAGGCAGCTACGACCTCACCCATGTGCTCATTGGCTACGCCTTCGCCAAGGAGGCCGGCTGCGCCTATCCGCTCCCGCCAGAGGAGGTGGAGGCGATGGTGCAGGCGACGGCTGCGATGCTCCCGGGCACGGGCATCACAGACCTGCAGCTCGAGGCGGCGCTCATCCTTGCCTGGCTCGGACGCGACGATTTGCTGCCCGAAGATATCCTCTCACGCACGCTCTCGGTGCGCTGGAAGAACGGCGCCTGGGGCCAGACGCCCACCAGCAAGGTGGCCGACGGCCATGCAACCATGCTCGCGGTCAACCTCATGCTCGAGCGAACGGCCAAGCCGCGCGGCCCGGTGGTGGCGCGATGAGGGCCCGCTTGGCGGCAGCCATGCTCTTCGTCGCAGCCTGCGGCGACGCGGCCACGACAGAGGCGCCCGATGCGGCCGGCAGCCTCCGGTTTGTGCAGCGGCCCTCGCCAGTGCTGGCGGCCGCGCAACAGTGGGCGCCAACCACCCTCTCCGAGGCGCCCTGCCAGGGCAACATCATGGATACGGGCGGGCTCTGCGCCGCCGACTTTGACGGCGACGGAAGCATGGATCTTGCCATGCCTAGGCTCGGCCTCCCGCCCCTGCTCTTCTGGGGCGATGGCGCCTTCGGCTGGAAGCAGCAGGAGCTGGGGCCGGAGATGGAGGCAGCAGGCTGCTTCGTGGCAGACCTCGACCGCGACGGCCGCCCCGACCTGCTCCTGACCGCGATGGCGGCCCCGGGCAACCGCTTCTACCGCAACCTCGGCGGTCGCTCCTTTTTCGAAGAGGCGCCGGCGCGCGGACTGGAGCTCGCCGTCGGACAAGACCCGCGCTGCCTCGGATTCCGCAGTGTCTCCGCAGCCGATCTCGGCCACGATGGCGACCTAGACCTCTACCTATCGCGCTGGGATGTGAACGAAGACTCGCCCGCGGGACGCCTCTTGGAGAACGACGGGAGCGGCCACTTTGCCGACATCACCGAAGCAGCCGGACTCGGGCGGGCGACCCACTTCGGCTACAGCTCGGCCTTTGGCGACCTCGACCGCGACGGCAGCGCCGACCTGCTCGTCGCGGGCGACTTCTCTACGACCCAGGTCTTCGCAGGCACCGGCAGCGGCTTTGTGAACCTGAGCCGCCCGTGGGGCATTGGAACGCGTGAGAACGGCATGGGCTCGCTGCTCTTCGACCCCGACGGGGACGGCGACCTCGACGCCCTCATCACCGGCATCCTCGGCGACCCGCTCGTATGCGGCCCAAACGCACCGCTCTGCGACGGGAACCGGCTCTATCGGAACGGCATCCCCGGACCCTCCAGCCGTATCGAAGCGGAATGGGGACTCGCCGACGGGAGTTGGGGCTGGGGCATGGCGCTGCTCGATGCCGACAACGACGGCGACGAAGACATCGTGCAGACGACGGGCTACTTCACCCCCTTCCCTGACGGCGTGACAGAGGAGCTGATTGCCCCCTACCTGCCCTTCGAGCAGGACCCGATCCTCTTCTTTGAGCGGGACGGCCAGCGCTTCTCCGACCAGGCCGCCGCGCGAGGACTCGTCGACACAGCCGAGGGGCGGACGGCGCTCGCAGTAGACCTCGACAACGATGGCGACCTCGACCTCGCGCTGTCGCATAACAGGGGCACGGTGGAGGTCTGGGAGACCGTCGCGCCGGCCGGCAACGGGTGGCTCGAGGTAGCGGCGCTCGATGCCGACTGCCAGCCCGCAGTCGGAGCCACTGTCACGCTCGAGACCGATGGTGGTCTGCAGCGCCGCTGGGTGCAGGCCAACAGCAGCTACCTGGGCAATGTGCTCGGGCCGCTCCACTTTGGGCTCGGCGCTGCAAGGCCGCTGCGACTGACCGTCTCGTGGCTAGACGGCACAAGCACGAGCGTCGGCGTCTCGTCCGGAAATGATCGCCTGACGCTCACACCGGCGGGAATCAGCTGCCCGTGAACCCGGGTTGTCGAAGCCCGCGCGCGCGCGGGTTGCAGCCGCCGCCGCGAGGGGCTACCTCTGCGCCGAGCCTTTGCCCCTGCAGGAGTCGCAATGTCGTCGCCCAAGTTCCCTGAGCCCCCTCCGTCGATGCCCGCAACACCGCTCTCGGAGGTCGACGCGGCCCTCGAGAAGCTGGCCGCAAACGCCGACCGGTGGGTCAACACGACGGTTGCAGAGCGCGTTGCGCTGCTGCGCCGCTGCATGGTTGACACGGCCGCCGTCGGCGCGGACTGGGTTGACGCAGCTTGCCGCGCCAAGGGCATTTCGCTCGAATCGCACCGCTCCGGCGAAGAGTGGACGGCCGGCCCCATGTGCATGGTGCGGAATGCGCGGCTCTTCGCAGAGGCGCTCGAGGCCGGCGCGGCGCCCACGCCCAACTGGGT
>CAIQPA010000161.1 GCA_903873545.1 uncultured delta proteobacterium | reverse complement strand
CTCTCCATGGTGCTCATCCCCGTCGCGTATGAGCGAGGCGGCCACAACCGGGCGCTGGTGGGCGGGCAGCGCCGCTTCGATACCACCGATGCCGCCACCTACCTCGCCTACGCCGCGCGGCTCCGCGACCAGCTGAGCGGCGACGGCGTCTCGGTCGCGCTTGGCTGCCACTCGCTACGCGCCTGCAGCCGCGCCACGCTGCAGGCCGTCGCACGCGAGGCGAGCCTGCTCGACCTGCCGCTCCATATCCATGCCTGCGAGCAGCGGCGTGAGCTGCGCGAGAGCATCGAAGAGTATGGTACGGAGCCGCTCGAGGTGCTGGCCTCCGTCGGCTTCCTCGGGCCCCACGCGACGGTGGTTCATGGAACCCACCTCGCTGCCGGAGATATCGAGCGCCTCCGCGCGACACGGACCACCGTCTGCGCCTGTCCGACGACGGAGCGCGACCTGGGCGACGGCTTCCTCGAGGCCTACAACCTCATCGAGGCCGGCGTGCCCATCGCCATCGGCAGCGACTCGCAGACCTCCGTCTCGCCCCGCGAAGAGATGCGGCTCATGGAGTTCCACGAGCGGCTCCGGCGCGAACGGCGCAACGCCCTCACCTACCCCGCGCGGGCGCTGCTGCAGCCCTCTGCCACGCTGCTCTCCGCAGGGAGCCGGGCAGGCGCAGAGGCGCTGGGGCTCCGGTCGGGGCGCATCGCTGCGGGGCTCACCGCAGACCTCGTCGCACTCGCCGCATCCGGCCCGCTGACGACCGAGGAAGAGGCGCAGACGCTGCTCCACACCTGGCTCTTCTGCGACCCAGCGCCCCCCTTCGCGCAGGTCTACACCCGCGGCGAGCCCCGACTCCCGACCTGACGCCGCTGCGGAATGCGAAAAGCCCTCGCGCTGTTCGCCGCCCCGCGACCCGGTCTCTGCCTTGACACTGACGCATCGGGACAGATACCTGCCGCTCACCCGTTACTGAGAAGATGCCATGGGTCTCGCCGACTACTTTTCGAAAGAAGCCAAGGTTCAGCGAACACGGGCGGGCTGCCTCAAGAAGCTGACCAACATGTACTACCAGTCGGCCGACCGGCTCGACGCGGTGCAGAACGCAGCAGGCCTGGTCCGCGGCGGCGATACCGCCTCGATCCGTGTTCTGCTCGCACGGTTTGAGCACATCGCGCCCAACTACACGACCGACGAGCAGGAGAAGCGATTCACCTACGATGTGCTCGTGGACTTGGGAGACGGCATTGCCGACGAGGTGGCAGCCTACGCGCAGACGACCAAGTCCTCTCCCCACTGGGCGCTCAAAGTGCTCGCCCGGTTCTGGTCGACTGAGAGGCGCCGCGCCTTTGTGCTCGAGCAGCTCCGCGGCATGGACAACGACTACTGGCGCTCTCCCGACCGCAAGTTCGCCATGCTTCAGGAGGCAGCGGAGCTGGTGGACGACGAGGTAGCCGCGGCGATGCTGCCCTTTGTGGATGACCACCACGAGGATGCCCGCATACACGCGCTCGGCGCCCTGTTCGCCCACAAGTTCGAGCCGGCGCGCGCGGTGATGGTGACGCGGCTCGGCGTCGAAGAGAGCCAGCGCATCTGCCGCATGATCCTCGATGGCTTCATCTCGCTCGGTTGGTCGGCGGCCGGCGCCGAGGAGGTCATCGCCCGCAAGTTCCGCTGGGAGTATGCGGTAGACGCGGCAGGCCTGCTCGAGAAGCGGGGCTAGCCGGACTGACCGGTTACTCGCCGGTCAGCGCAGGCGTCCGTGCACATCGGACACCTTTCTGCGTGTCGCGGAACACGGGGTAGTAGTTCAGGTTGACCGAGTTCAAGACCTGCAGGGCCGTGGTGCTGGTGTTCCAGCTTCCGCCGCGGATGTAGCGACTCATTTCGGCCAGTCCGGCCTGATCCGTTGCACAATCGGTGCAGGTTGGGGGCGAAACGCGGTAGGCATCGTAGGTCCACTCGTAGAGGTTCCCCGCCATGTCGCTCTGGCCGTAGTAGCCGTCGCCGAGCGGGCGGCTGCCCACCTCGATGAGGTTGTAACCGCAGCTGAAGCAGGAGGCCAGCGTCCGATCAGGCGTGGTGTTGCCCCACGGGTAGGTGCGGCTCAGCGCTCCGCCCGCACCGGCGTAACTCCACTCGGTGTTGCTCGGCAGAAAGCCGCCATCCCAGATGCAGAAGGCCTGCGCCTCGAACCAGTTCACGCAGTCCATCGGGAGGTTCTCGCGCACGCTCGGCCCCGCCGTGAAGGTGCCGTTGCCTCGCGCACCAGCGCAGAGCCGCGCGGCCCAGGCGGTGAGATCGGCGGGCTCTGCACCCGCCGCAACGAAGTTGCCGGACGAACCGAGGGTACCGTCCCAGACATAGTCGCGACCGATGTTGCCGGTCCACGCATCCTGCCAGCCAACCTCCGAGCCGGTCCCAACCGGCAGACCGGCGCCACTGCGCAGGTGGGCATGCAGCCCGTCCCCAGCGGCCGGCCGCCAGCCGTCTTGCCAGGCCTGCGCGAATCGACGGAACCGGGCGACCGTGACTTCGAACTTATCGAGCCGGAAGGTGGAGGTCTGGCGGCTGTTCCACAGGCCGCCATCAACGGTGAGGCTCAGGCCGCAGATCTCGTCGCCATTCGGACCGCAGTTGCGGATACCCGCTTCGCCTGTGCTGCCGGAGCAGCTCGTGCAGTCTTCGCGGGGGACGCGCGCCGGCAGGAAGCAGACATTCTTGTAGCCCACGTAGCCCGCATCGCAGGCGGTCCGCAGACACTTGCTCCACGAACCGTTGCTCCACTGCTGCTGGCCCGTTCCGTCTTCGAGGGCACAGGAGCGGAGGTCTGCAACGCAGCCTGCTCCGTCGAAGTGCTCGCCCGTGCCGCACCCGCCATCGCCCGCGGCAAACCGCTGCGTACGGACGAGACGGAGCCCCCGCGTCGAGCTGCGGGCGAAGTTCGCCGAGAACGAGTTGCTGGCCGCGGCACGGATGCTCTGCGGCCAACTTAAGGCGCCACCGCCACGCGAACGGCGGAAGTCGGTGCCTGCAGAGAGGATGGGGTCGGTGAGGATGCGGTCGTAGGTGGGCGTGGCATCGTTGACGAGGAAGACATCCCAGACCGGCTCTTCCACGTTTCCGAGCATGTCGTGGAGTCCGAAGGCGTTGGGAAGGAGCTGCGCAACCTGCTTGGTGCGGAAGCCGGAGCTGTTGTAGGTCCAGGCGATGGCCGGTGTGGTGGTGTCGCCCGTGAGCGTGGCGGTGAGGTTGCCGACGTAGGTGGCGGTAGCCGTCCCCGCGCGCGCAGCATACTCCCACTCGGCCTCCGTGGGGAGGCGATATCCGTCGCAGTCGAGGCCTGCGAAGGTCGCGGAACCACAGGCGTAGGTGCCGTCATACCAGTCGGTTGCACCGGTGCTGCAGCCGGAGAGGGTGTAGCACTCCTGCAGCCCTGCCGCGCGGGACTTCGCGTTGGCGAACGCGAGCATGGCGAAGAACTCGAGGTTCTCCAGCGGCCCGTCGTCGTTGGCGTTTGCGGTGCTCGAGGAGGTGCCGGTTGCGGTCTGGAAGTAGGAGGGGTTCACGCCGCCCGTCAGCGCCTTCCATTCACGCTGCGTGACCTCGGTGCGCCCGATGAAGAAGTTGCGGCTGATGGCGACCTTGCGGAGCTTTTCACCCAGCTCCTGGCGACCGAGTTCACCGACAGGGGAGCCCATCGTGAAGACCGCCTCGGGAATCCAGATCATGCCGGAGGGTGCACAACGGTCGTTTGCGGTGCCGTCCGGCCCCGTCGCGCAGTGGTTCGACGCACAGTCGGCATCGACCGCGCAGCGCGCGCCGAGCGGGAGCGGTGGAATCCGGCAGGCGCCGTCGATGCAGTCGAGTTCGGTGGAGCAGTCGGCTCCGTCGGAACAGGCGGCTCCGGCTGCGAAGCAGCCTGCCCCATCATCGGTTCTGCCGTCGCAGTCGTTGTCGCGGCCATCACAGCGCTCCTCTTGCACGCCGACAATGCGACCTCGCACCACGAACTCTCCGCCGCTGCGCTCGAAGATCCACCGACGCGTGACCTCCGGCTGGGTTGCATCGAGCCTGCCGTAGAGCCAGCCCCCCAACCCCGAGGCGCCGCCGGCAAGATCGGCATTCACAGGGCTGTACCCCAAGGCGGGGACGAGTGAGGTGAGTTGGATGGCAGTCGACTCCGAGACGATCGCGTCTGTCACGCGGAGGCGCACATCGACGCAGAAGAGCGGGCCGGGCGCCGCAGGGTCACAGTCGCTGTCGAAGGCCGTGCCGACGATGGAGAGCCCGATCGAGCCGGCAGCTCCGCCGACGACGGCGACATCGAGCCCGCAGAGCGCTGCAGCGGCGCTGCGCAGGTTCGAGGGTGCCACGCCATCCTGCAACAACTTCGCCTCGCCGTCGGCGGAGACCGTGATGGCGAAACCGTCACGGGCATCGAGCGAGAGGTCCGCTGCCAGGGTCGCGTCCGACGGGGTGAGGGAGCCTGTCTCGTCACAGGCGACGAGCAGAGAAGGAAGAAGAGAGAGGCCCAACAACCCAAACCGGCTCAACCTCATGCTTCACCTCGTTTCGAACGGCTCCTGAGAGAACTTCGACCAGACAGACGGACGACCTTGAACGATGACTATTCCACCCGAGCTGCAGAATGCCACCGCCGCCGCCGCAGGGCCAGCAGCGGGAGCAAGAGCCAGAGGTCGGCGGGCAAGCCAGCGGCGGAGCAGCCGGCGGGCGCAGCACCGGATTTGTCCGCGGGAGGCGGGTCGGCCGCGGGTTGGCTCCAGCTCTGCTGCGCGCAGTTTCCGGCCTGGCAGCGCTGGCCCTCGGCACAGTCGCTGTCGACCACACAGAGCGCCAAGCAGGCGCCGCTCGGCGCGCAGAACTGGCCTGCAGGGCAGCCAGAGGTCGCGCAGCGTGAGGGCGGTGCCACCGCGGTTGCCTGACAGAGGAAGTCCTCCGCATCGGAGGTGGTGGTGTCTGCGAGGCAGCGCTGCGTGCCGTCGCTCACCTGGTTGCGGCAGGTCTCGGGTGACTCGTCGGCAAAGCCGTCTGCGTCGTTGTCGTAGCCGTCGCAGGCCTCGCGGCCGCAGTCGGCGAAGTCGGTATCGGCGCGGTTGGCGACCACCTCGAGACAGCGCAGGGCGTCGTTCTCATCGAGCAGCGTCGCACGGAGGAGGCTGTTCCGCCGGCTCACGCCGTTCTCCCAGCAGAGGATGAAATCTTCGCTGGTGCCAGGCTGGATGGCCCGTCCCACCTGCATCGGCCCGCCGACGCGGGTGGTCGCCGCCTCGACAAGGTCGATGGCGACGCGTGCGCTGGCGGGGATGACCGTTGCGCCGGTGTTGGCGACCGTCACGCGCAGCGCCATGCACTCCGTGCCGCCCGTGCTGGTGGTGCAGGTGGCGTAGTCGAAGTTGGGGTCGCCTGCGTGGACCTGCGTGATGGCGAGGGTCGCGCTGCGGCCGACCTCATCGACGAGGCCATCGCAGTCGTCGTCTTCGCCGTTGCAGACCTCGGTCAGCGCCGGGCTCTCTACGGCCTCGCAATGGACATCGAGGCCGTCTGCATCGCAGACAAAAGCGCTGCTGTTGGCGCAGACGCCGGTGCCGACGGTGCAGCTGTCGCCGAGCGTCAGGAAGGTCTCGTCTTCGAGGCCGTCACAGTCGTTGTCGAGGCCGTCGCACCGCTCAGCGGAGGGGACGGTATCTCCGACGCAGTCTCCGAAGACGCCGCCCGCGCAGGTGGCCGTGCCCGCACTGCAGACACCGACGCCGAGGCTGGCGCCCGTGCCGGCGTAACAGGTGGTCGTGAGGGCTGCGCCGAGCGCACCTTCGTCTGTGGCGCCGTCGCAGTCGTTGTCGATGCCGTCGCATGTCTCTGCGCGGGATGCGCCGGGCGAGGCATTGCAGGTGACGGTGAGGCCGCTCGGGGCGCAGACGCGGATGCCGTTTGCGCGGCAGGCGCCGACGCCCCGGGTGCAGGCGCTGTCGAGCGTGGGGAAGTCTTCGTCGGTGAGGCCATCGCAGTCGTTGTCGGCGCTGTCGCAGAGCTCGAGCGACGGGCTCCCCGCCACCGCATCGCAGGAGGAGGAGCGGCGGTCGGTGGTGCAGGCGACCGTGCCGCTCTCGGCGCAGGTGCCGAGACCGGCGGAGCAGGCGTCTCCAAGTGTGGGCTCAAACGGGTCGTCGACGGCGCCATCACAGTCGTTGTCGAGGCCATCGCAGAGCTCCGCATTGCGGTCCGAGGCGGGTACGCCGGACGCCGCGAGGGTTGCCACCTGCGCTGCGGAGAGCGCAGTCTGGTAGATGGCGATGCTGTCGATCCAGCCGTCGAGCGCATCGGCATCGAGGAAGCCGCCGCCCTCGCTCTCGAGGTCGACGCCGAACCAGTAGTCGGCGCTCCAGGCGATGCGGCTCCGCGCGATGGCGAACTGCTCGGCTGCCACGCCGTTCACGAAGAGTGAGAGCGCGCTGCCATCGTAGGTCGCGGCGATGTCGGTCCAGCTGTGGGTGGCGAGCGCTGCGGCGAGGGTGGGGGAGGCGAAGGTCTCGCAGTCGAGCACGACCGTGCCGTCGGTGAAGAGGCCGAAGGCGGCCTCGCAGGCGGCGGGGTCCTCTGCAGCGCCGCGGCCGAAGCGGGTCACAAGCGCCTCGACGGGCGCTGCGGTGAGGTTGGTGCGGGCCGCAAAGGCGACGGTGAAGACGGTTGTGTCGAGCGCCGGTGCCGGCACCTGCAGGTTGCCATCAGCCCGCTTGCCCAGCGCGAGCGCTGTGTGGCCGCCATCGCTGCCGAGCGTGGCTGCGCTGCCGAGCGTGGCGTTGTGGCCGTCGCCGCCGTCGTCCGGGGCGAGGCCACCGACGAGGTCGTTGAGGTCGAGCACCGCGTAGGCGCCGTCGCTGCAGAGGGCGGCGGTCTGGCCACCAGCACAGACGAAGAGGCCTTCGGTGCAGTCGTCAGCATCTGCGCCATCGCACGAGGTGCCGAGCGCGTAGCCCTCGTCTGCCGTGGCGTCGCAGTCGTTGTCGAGCCCGTCGCAGAACTCGGCGTTGACGCCGAGCGTGTCGAGGCCGCGACGAGCGGCGTCGACGGCGATCTCAGCGTCGGAGAGGGCGCGGCCATAGAGGGCAATCTCGTCGAGGTCGCCCTCAAACCAGGCCAGCTGCCCGATGCCGAATTCGATGGTCGCAGCGAGCGCCGGACCGTCGAAGGTGGCGTCTGTCCGCTGGCCCGCGAGGACGCCATCGACGAAGAGCGCGAGGCGGTTCGCGGAGCCATCCCAGACGAAGGCGAAATGGCTCCAGGCGCCTGCGGTCCAGAGCCCTGTTGCGGGGATGCTGAGGTCGTTGCTGCAGCAGCCTCCGGCGGTCGATCCGAAGCGGAAGAGCAGGTCGGCACCAAAGCCCTTCGAGCCGCTCAACCAGTTGGTGGCGTTGACGGAGAGGCCGGTCTGGAAGAAGCCGTGGCTGCCCGAATCGGTCGGGGCAAAGTCGGGTCGCGCCCAGAAGGAGATGGTGCCCGCGTTACGGCTCAGCCCGCCGGTCGCGCCGGTCGCGCGGTCGTTGAGGCCATCGAAGGAGAGCGCCCGATCGTTGAGGCCATCGCGGAGGTAGGTGGGACCGAGCAGGGTGAGCGGCTGGCCTCCGCCGCTGGCATCGGTTGCGGTTGTGCCTGCTCCGTCGCGGAAGTCGTAGGCGATGGTGGGGCCGCGGTCGTCGCAGGTGGTACCTGCGCCGTCGTCGGAGCAGCGGGGGGCGCCGTCGGTGCAGCTGTCGGCGTCGGGGCCATCGCAGGCAGAGACGAGGTCGAATTCTTCGTCCGAGCTGCCGTCACAGTCGTTGTCGTCGCTGTCGCAGCGCTCCGCGGCGGCGGTCACTTCGCCGATGCAGCTGCCCCAACTGCCGGTTGCCTCGCAGGTCTGCAGGCCGTCGGTGCAGAGGCCCACGCCGCGGGTGGGGTCGGTGAGGCCGGGCGTGAAGCAGGCCTGCTCCAGCGGGATGCCGGCCTCGGTGTGGGGCGTGCCGTCACAGTCCCAATCGAGTGCGTCGCAGCGCTCGTGGCCGTCGTAGCCAGGGTAGTCGCAGCTCGCGACGTAGGCGACAAAGAAGCCGAAGGGGTTGGGCTTGCTCCGTACCGAGGGGAGCGCCAGGCCGCAGACGCCGTCGGGGTCGCCGTTGAGGTTGCAGCCCACGCGGAACTCGAACGAGGTGGCCTCGGAGGGGTAGCCCGCCGCATTGAAGTAGGTGAGTTCGTAGCGGTAGCTCTGGCCGTAGGTGAGCCCTGTGTCAGCGGCGAAACCCTCGGTGCGGCTGAGCGGGAAGTAGCGCTCATCGAGGCTCACGGGGGCCGTGCCGTAGCCGCGACCCGTCGCGTCGCCGGGCGTACAGGGGCCGGTGAGACAGGCGTTGTCGAGGAGCGTGACGGTGGGGCCGCCCCCGACCGTCGTGCGGGTGAGGCGGAGGCCTGTCTTGCCGACGAGCGGGTTGCGCGGCGGTGCGGCGACCTCCACGGCGGAACGGCAGTTCACGTTGCCGGCGTCGCAGGTGACGAGCGAGAGGTAGAGGTCGCGCGAGCTGCTCCAGTCGGCGCATGTGGTGCAGGCGCCGCCGATGCAGCCGCAGATTTCGGGCGGCCTCACAGCGGTATAGGCGGTGACCGGGGCGCTCGAGGCGCCCTGGTAGTAGGAGGCGCCGGGCGGGTCGATGAAGGCCGCAGCAGCACGGGTCACGGCGAAGTTCCCGTCCAGCTCCTCTGCTGTCGCGACGGTGATGGTGGTGTCGCAGGCGATCGCACTGCCGGTCGTCGCCTGGCTGCTGCTCAGGCAGGTGGTATCTGTCGCGCCGAGCGCGCTCAGCTTCCAGCCATCTTCGACGAGGGCGTTGTCGGTCCAGCCCCAGGAGACGCTGCTGATGGTGGCGCTGGTCTGCGCCAGATCGGTCGGCGGCGGGAGCTCCGTGAAGGTGTAGCGGCTGACCACGCTTGGCGCCGTCTCGACGCCGTCACGGTTGCGGGCGGTGACCTGCAGGTCCCAGCAGTGGTGACCTGCGAGCGCGAGGTCGTAGGTGCCCGAGGCAACCCAGTTGGAATCGACGGCAGAGACGGCGAGCGAGGGGCGGATTTCGCAGGGCGTTGCGACGACGCGCATAGCGGTGAGATTGGTGGCCGACACGCAGGCCGTGGCGTCGCCCATGCCGGCGATGGCGGTGGGGGCGATACGTACGGTGCCGCCGCCGAGCGCGGTCGCAGGACCGCCGGCGGGCCAGGTGGGGGTGGGGAGGAGCGTGGCCTTGGGCGTGCCCGAACTCCAGTTTCCAGCGAGCGTAGGAGCCACGTTGCGGCGGCCGCGGGCGAAGCCGTCGTAGCAGGTGTTGGCGGTGAGGCCGGACTGCAGCGTGGTGGCGGCGACGGGGCTCGCAAGGATCGTGCTGCCGTCGTTGCCGAAGTCGTAGAGCTGGGCGCCTGCGACGGCGCTGCTGGACCAGGTGATGGTCGAGGTGGTGACCGCGGTGGCCGTCACGGTGGGGGCGCCGATGGCGACCGGGCCGCCGGTCACAAAGCCCGCGGCGTTGGCGGTGCCATCGTGGCTCAGGTAGCGCGACCGGAACTCGTAGAAGCCGGGTGCGGTGATGGCAGAGAAGGTCTCCACCCGCTTGTCCGCACCCTGCGCATCAGAGGTGGTGAAGGCGGCGACGGAGCCGTAGACGCGGAGTTCGGCGTCATGCTGGCTCAAGGCGCCACAGGCCGTAACTGCGCCCATGTTGGGCGTCGCGGCGAGGGCGGCGGAGAGCGTCGGCGGCAGCGTTGTGAGTGCGCTGATCTGGCTCGCGAGCGGGTCGGCGAAGCGGGTCGCGGCGCTGCGTGCACCGAAGGCCGAGGTCTGTGTGGCGTTCTTGGCGCGCGCCTCAAGCAGGTAGCAGGTGTTCTGCGTCAGCGAGGCGGAGGTGACGGTGAGGCCCGCCTGGTTGGTGGAGGCGCCGCCGTCGAGGCGGCGGTCGTAGGAGCTGGCGCTGGTGATGGCCGTCCAACCCCAGGCGAGCTGCACATTGGTGCGCGACGATACGGTGATGACCGGCGTGGCGAGCGGCCGGCAGACGCTGCTGAAGGTGACGGTGAGGCCCGCGAGTCCGAGCCGGTTGGTGTAGGTGACCTTGTAGTCGGAGCAGGTGCCGGAGAGGGTCGACCAGGTAAAGCTGTTGCCGCCGGAGCTGCTGGAGGCCGCGATGAAACTGCCGCTGCCGGCGGCGCGCGCGGTGACCGTGACGGCCGTCAGGTTGGCCGTCGCGCCACAGGTCGCAACCTCCCCAAGTCCGGGCACAAGCGCAGGCGTGAAGACGATGTTCAGCGCACCCGAAACGTTGGCAGTGAAGTCGGTGACGAGCGGCGTCTTGTTGGCCGATGCGCCGAAGGCGGTGGCGGTGGGCGAGCTGCCGAAGGCGTTGTCTGCGGTAACCGAACCCTGCACGCACTGGTTGTTGGAGAGCGCCGAAACCGTGGAGGTCAGCACATTGCCGACTGTGGCCGGCGCGGCGCCCTGCGCGCCGAAACTGTAGCCCGTCGCATCGGTCATCGCCGTCCAGTTGAACCGCACCGAGCTGGAGGAGAGTGTGGTCGCAGCAATGGTCGTTGCGGCGGGCGGGAGCGGGAGCTGAATCCGCGGTGGCGCGACAAGGCCAAAGCCGGTCTCCACGCCGTCACGGTTACGCGCCTTCATACGCACATCCCAACAGCCCGAGGCCAGTACTGGCGTCGTGAAGGGGGTGGCGGAGATCCACCCCGAGTTCTGCGTGTAGGTGGCTGCGGAGCACTCCTTGTACTCCACCCAGACGGCGGTGCGGTTGTCGGCAAAGGCGCAGTTGCCCGCCGCATCGCCGAAGCCCGGGATCGCGGTCCGGAGATCGACGCTGAAGGTGTTGACCCCGGTCGATACAGACCAGCTCCCATCGGCCGTGCCCGCGCCTGTGGGCGCAGTCGGGTCGGAGAGCAGCGTGGCAGCGGAGGCGATCACCGAAGAGGTTCCGCTCGAGATCTCGTTGACCCCCATGACGCCACGACGAGCGCACTGGTTCTCGGTCAGCCCGGGCTCGTCGACAAAGTAGCGCGGCGAACCGGTAGAGGTGGAGTAGCGCGTGAGGTTCGAGAGCGGCGGGACCCGCGTTCCAGTCTCATTGAGCAGGAAGTAGTAGGTGGCGCGTGCGAGCGGGCGCCAGTCCCAGCGTATGCCGGAGGTGGTGCGCGAGACCATCTTGAAGTCGGTCGGAGCGCCGATGACGGGGCCCACATAGGTGTATTCGATCGAGGGGCGGCTGGCGAAGGTGGCGCAGATGCTGCTCGTCGAGGCGGGGTTGGAGTTGGTCGGATCCCAGTCGTAGCCGACCGTGCACTGCGAGCCGGTCCAGCCCGACGCCGCGAGGCTCCCCTCCCAGCCGTTCGCGAAGCCGACCGGCGTCGTGGGTCGGTCGTTGTCCCAGACCTCAGCGAGGTTGGTCGCCGCATTGGCGGTCTGCGTGCGCGGGTCGAGCGCGACGGTTGAGATGATTCCGATGCGCCGGTTAGGAACGAGTCCGGAGAAGGGTGTCGTCGCCTTCGTGACCGTCACATTGATCTGGTAGTTGCCTACATCGTGGGGCGCGTAGCCGCGCAGACCGATGTTCCAGCCGCCGGCAGGGATGAGGAAGCAGGGGCCGCCCGCAGGGCAGGTATCGATGCTCGGGCAGGTGGTGCCGTTGTTCTCCTCAGTGCGATAGACACGGCCGTTGCCCTCGAGCGTGAGGACCATGTCGAAGGCGGGGCAGCCGCTCCCGCTCTGGTTGGTGACCGTGATGACGAAGCGGGGATCGTTGGTGGTCGTGATGGCCCACTTGTCGGCGTTCTCCGAGGTGATCGCTCCACGAAGTTTCAGGAGGGTGCTACCGGATGGGTTGCTGACGCGCAGCGCGCCGCTGGCGGTATCGTAGCTGTCGTTTGGCTCCGTCTCGGCGGCAATGAAACCGGCGCAAGCCGCACCGGTGCAGGCCGTGCCCCAGGCGCTGCTGGCGACGGTGAAGGGGCGCTTGTCGAGCTGAAAGTTGGTGTAGTTGTCACCCGAGTAGGCCGAGAAAATCGTGGCGGCCGTCGCGGTGAGTGAGTCGGGCCGAATGAGGTTCATCGTCGGATAGTTGTCGATGACCCCCTTCGAGATGCTCGGCACGGCGCCCGCCGTGAAGTTGAAGCTGTGGTAGGGGTTCACCCAGCGGATCATCTGGAAGACATAGTTCGACGCTGGGATGTTGACGAAGGGCCAGGCGTGGAAGGAGCGGACGAGGTCGAACTGGCCGTATCGGGCCACGCCGAGCGTCTTGGTCGCGGTCGTGGAGACGACCGTGCCGAAGAGGTTGTCTGCGGCCTCAAAGCTGTAGACGGCGAGGTCCCAGGGGAAATCGGAGCCACTGGTCCACGGGTCGATGACCACCGGGAAGCGCCGCTCGCCGGCGCGGAGCCAGTCAGACGAGACCACCATCGAGAGCGTGACCTCATCGCCGCGGATGGTCGCATCGTACCAGCCATCCCGGCCGCAAACGAAGTTGCCCCAGCCGGTCGCAGTTGCCGTCTTGTCCCAGAGGAAGAGGCGGTCGAACCGGAGCCGCGTCTCGCCCTCTGCGCCCACAATCGAGATCGGTTCGCAGCCCTCAAAGCGGCGCGCAACCCGCTCTCCGCCAACCTCGAGGCGTTCGTCCGCGGCGAGCCGGATCGTCTGCTCGAAGGCAACGCTCTCGGCCTCTGCGGGGAGCCGTCCGAGAAGCGACTTCTCGAGCCGCACGCCAAGGTAGAGGCCGCTGTCACCAGGCTCGAGGTAGTAACTGAAGGGATCGCCTGGCTGTCCGTAGGCGACGGCTCGGCCGTGGAGCAATCGGGCCGCATCGGGCGCAGTCAGCTCGGTCAGGCCGGCCTTGCTTCGAACAACGGCGCGGGCACCGCCCAGCAGCCTGCGCATGCCTCCGTTCCGTTGCGGAAGCTCGATGCCTGATGCGATCCGCTCGGGAAGCGCAACCGAGTCGCCCGCATCGTTGCGGAGCACAAACCGGTCGCCGCGCGCCTCCAACACCGGCCATGGATTAACCCACTGGCCCTGCGAGAGCACGAAGACGGCAGCGGGGAACTCCACCCGCTGCTCCCGCCCGTCGGCGCGCACCAGGGTGCGACCGGTCGCGGTGCGCTGTGAGAGGTCCTCAAAGGAGCCCGCAGGGTCGCTCTCCGCGCGGCGACCGAGGTCGGGATGGAGCCACAACTTCTCGCCTACCCGCTCCTGCTGAAGCAGCGCGAGGTCGCCGGAGAGCTGCTCGCGCATGGGCTCGTTGGCGCGCCGCTCCACGCCGTCGGGCAACACAACTGCACCCTCCGAAAGCCCGCCCCAAGCGGTGGAGGGAAAGGGGAGCGGCGCCTCACCGGCGATGCCGCGCGCCGTCGATGCAGGGAGTTGAAAGGAGACGCGATAGCCGCCATCGATACCGGTCAGCGCCTCGGTCGGGTTTTGCTGCCCGTCCCGGCCTTGGCGCACGCCGAGCTCCGGGCGGTGGACAACAGGCGCCGCGGGGGCTGTCACGGTGAACGACACGGCAGGCGTGACGAAGGTCGTTCGCGCCTGCTGCACCTCCGCAGCGACGG
>CAIQPA010000160.1 GCA_903873545.1 uncultured delta proteobacterium | reverse complement strand
TGCTTTGGCAACGGGCTTGGCAGGAGCCTTTGCAACGGGCTTGGCGGCTGCCTTCGGCGCGGGCTTCGCGGCTGCCTTCGCAACGGGCTTCGCGGCAGCCTTCGCTGCGGCCTTCGCGACGGCCTTCGGAGCGGCCTTTGGCGCAGGCTTCGGGGCTGACTTGGCGACGGGCTTCGCAAGGGCCTTGGCAGGGGCCTTTGCAACGGGCTTCGCGGCTGTCTTCGGCGCGGGCTTCGCGGCTGCCTTGGCAACGGGCTTCGCGGCTGCCTTCGGAGCGGCCTTTGGCGCGGGCTTGGCAGGGGCCTTCGCGGCTACCTTCGGCGCAGGCTTGGCAGGGGCCTTCGCGGCGGGCTTCGCGGCTGCCTTTGCAACGGGCTTCGTGGCTGCCTTCGGAGCGGCCTTTGGCGCGGGCTTGGCAGGGGCCTTGGCGACGGGCTTGGCAGGAGCCTTTGCAACGGGCTTGGCAGGGGCCTTCGCGGTGGCCTTCGCGGTTGCTTTGGCAACGGGCTTCGCGACTGCCTTAGCGACGGGCTTGGCAGGTGCCTTCGCGGCTACCTTTGCAACAGCCTTGGCCGGAGCCTTCGCGGCTACCTTTGCAACAGCCTTGGCCGGAGTCTTCGCAGCGGGCTTGGCTGGAGCCTTGGCAACGGGCTTCGGTGCAGGCTTCGCGGCTGCTTTGGCAACGGGCTTCGGTGCAGGCTTCGCGGCTGCCTTCGGCGCAGGCTTCGCGGCTGCTTTGGCAACAGGCTTGGCGGCGGCCTTCGGCGCAGGCTTCGCAGGAGCCTTCGCGGCTGCCTTCGGCGCGGGCTTGGCGGCTGCTTTGGCAACGGGCTTGGCAGGGGCCTTCGCGGCTGCCTTAGCGACGGGCTTCGGTGCAGGCTTCGCGGCTACCTTTGCAACAGGCTTGGCAGGGGCCTTTGCGGCGGGCTTCGCGGGAGCCTTTGCAGGGGCCTTTGCGGCGGGCTTCGCGGCTGCCTTCGGCGCAGGCTTCGCGGCCGCTGCCATCTTCGCGGGGGTCTTCGACTTCATACACGCCTCCATTGCATCGTCCTGCCGAACAGCAGGCGGTTGGAATGTGCCAACAGAACCAAGGCGAGGGCTACCAGAGTGCAGTGCAGGAATCACAAAATCGGAGCGATCATGTGCGCTATGGAAGGCCGAGGGTGGCGAGGAGCTCACGGGCCCGCTCCACCTTCACGCACTTTTCGGCCATGAGCTGCGCGGCGATCTGCTCCACCACAGCCCCCTCCGCCCCGGCCGTGGCTGCGACGCTGCGGGCGTGCAGGGCCATGTGTCCCTTCTGGATGCCGGTGGTTCCGAGCGCCTTGATGGCAGCAAGGTTCTGGGCAAGGCCCACGGCGGCAAGGACGGAGCCGAGCTCGCCGGCCGTCTCGACGCGGAGCATGGAGAGCAGGGTCTTGACCATGGGGTGGAGCCGGATGGGGCCTCCAACGATGCCGACGGCCATGGGGATGTCGAGCTCGCCGACGAGCGATTCGCCCTCCAGCCACCAGCGGGCCATGGGGCCGTATTGGCCATCGAGCGCGACGAAGGCGTGGGCGCCGGCCTCGATGGCGCGCCAGTCCTGACCGGTGGCGATGGCAACGGCGTCGATGCCGTTCATGATGCCCTTGTTGTGGGTGGCGGCCCGGTAGGGGTCGCACTCGGCGAACTCGGAGGCGCGGACGATGCCGTCTGCGACCTCGGTGCCCGAGAAGCCCTGCCAGGCGAGGCTGGCGACGGGGAGGCGGCAGCGGGCCCGCACGCGGCGGCGGTCGGCGAGGTTGCTGAGGATGCGGAGGAAGACCTGGCCGCCCGAGATGGACTCGAGCTGGTCGGCGAGCCCTTCGCAGATGGTGTTGATGAGGTTGGCACCCATGGCGTCGCGGGTGTCGAAGTAGAGGTGGACAACCAGCATGGAGCGGTGGCGGGAGGCGCTGCCGTCGCCGGGGCGGATCCAACGCACATCGAGGTCGGAGGCGCCGCCGCCGCGGGCCCGCATGCCGGGCTCGAGCTGGTCGGCGAGGGCGAGGAGGCGGGGCCGTTCGGCGAGGATGCGCTCCATCGCGGCGGCCGGATCGCTGCAGCCGACAATCTGGATCTGGCCCGTCATGACCGAGTTGTCGGCGATGACCTCGAAGCCGCCGGCGTCGCGCACCAAGGCAGCAGCGTGGCTGACAGCGGCGACGATGGAGGGCTCCTCGACCACCATCGGCACCACATAGTCGCGGCCGTTGATGAGGAAGTTGAGGCCGATGCCGATGGGCAGCTCGAAGAGGCCGACCACATTCTCGATCATCTTGTCTGCCACCGCGAAGGGCAGCGCGGCCCCCTCCGAAGCGAGCAGGAGCGCCCCCTGTTCGGCGGTCACGAAGCCTGCGGCCTCAAGGCGTGCCACCCGCTCGTGACGGGTGAGGCGATAGAAGCCGGGGATACGTGAGGAGCCAACCATGGGAGCCGAATAGCGCGAAAGGTCAAACAGGGCGAGTGCCCAAGGCGCCTGCGGTTGCGAGACGGGGCAGAAGCAGCGGGATCTGTGCACTCTCTGCAGATGCGGCGAGGCGCTCGGTAGGTTCGAGGCCTGCTGCAAAGGCCACCACAATGTCGCCGCCGCCGGCTCCTGAGGGCTTGGCGACCCAGCCGGCGCGGGCGGCGACCTCGATGCAGCGCTCGACCGACTCGCTCATGATGGGCAGCGAGGCGGCGGCGGAGAGGGCCCGCTCGGCATCGGCGAAGCGGGCGACGAGCGTGAGGAAATCGCTCACGTCGCCAGCGACAATCGCGGCCACCGATGCTTCGGCGGCCTCCGCCATGGAGGCGAGCGCGGCCTCGACGCCGGGCAGCGCGGCGGCGCGGGCGGCGGCGAGGGTGGCGAGCATGGTGCGGGTGTTGGCAGCTTCGCCCGCGTGGAGCACGGCGATGCGGAGGCCGGGCGGGAGCTGGAGCGGAGTGACGGAAAGTCCGGAGGGGCCGCGGCGCATCGCAGCGAGGCCGCCGAAGAGCGAGGTCTCCACATCGACGCCCGAGCCGGCCCCCTTCTGGAAGCGGCGGTGGGCGGCGTGGGCGAGGGCGGCGAGGCGCTGGTCGGGCAGGCCGGCGAGGCGGCCGAGCGCAACGGTGAGGGCGGCGGCGGCGGCGGCGCTCGAGCCGAAGCCGAACTTGAGGCCGGTGGTGGCGTCGATGAGGTCGGGGCTGGCGAGCTTCAATGTGCCGGTGAGCGGAGCCAAGGCGGCGCCAGCCTCGGTGAGGGTGGCGACGACGGCGGCGAGCAGGGCTGTCTCTGCGCGGTCAGCGGTGGCCTCGCTGAGGAGCAGGTTGCCGGCCCAGAGGTCGGAGGTGACCGTGAGGGAGGCATCGCTCGGCGCGTAGTCGAGGTGAAGGCCCCGATCGACCGCCTGGACGATGGAGGGGGCGCCATCGAGCACCGCATACTCGCCCATCCAGATGAGCTTGCCGGGGGCGAAGAGGGTGAAAGGGGCGCTGCTCAAGGCCGCTTCGCACCATCGAGCTGCCTGCGCACAAAGTCAGCCACCACGCCCCGCATTGCCTCCAACCCTGACGGTGATGGGTGAGAGTAGTCCCAAAAATGCTGGTCTTGCGCGAGCGCGTCGAGGTCGAGCAGCGGATAGCCTGCCGTCGCGCGGCGGAGCTCTGCGAGGTATTCGTCGTAGTTCCAATCGGCACCAACTTTGGCCCCATCTTTGACGGGCATGTTGATGAAGACAACGGTGGCTCCCGCAGCCTCGGCCGCCTCACGGAGGTGGCGCATGGCGGCGAACTGGGCTGGGTCGGGGCGCAGGCGGCGCATGGTGGCGAGCTGGGCTTCGATGTTGGTGTCGGGCGCCCGCTCGGCCGGTCCGACTACCTTGGGCGCTCCGAACAGCGCCTGCTTCCAGGCGCGGAAGGTCGAACTGCTCAACGATTGACCACCCTTGCGGATGAGCATCAGGTGCTCGTTGATCCAGATGGAGCCGCGGTCGCCCCGGAGGATGGGGCCGCCGACGGGCGAACCCGCGACAGCCTGGACAAACTGCTGGTTCCATTCCGAAAGCGACATGGGCCCAACGGTGATGACCACAAGCTTGGGCTTGAGGGTGGGTATGAACAGCCGGGCACCGAGGAGGTCGGCGAGGACGGTGTTTCCTCCGGGGACGGAGGCGTTGAAGGTGCGCTGACCGCGGCTTCGCAGCTCCTGTTCTTCGATCCAGGTGGCGCCCTGCGAGCTGCCAAAGAGGAGGAGGTCGACGGGGCCGTCCTGGCTGTACCGATCTGCCGATTTGACGATTCCGGCGAGGCGCTCGTTGCCCCACTTGCCGGCCTCGGGGATGCGGTCACCGAGCGGCGTGTGGAGGAGCGCCTCGGCGAGCAACACTGCCGCAACCAGCCAGCCCCAGATGCGGAGCGGGCGGGCATCGCCGAGCACGAGCGTCTTAGAACTGGAAGTAGATGAAGGTTGCACTGCCGGAACCACCGAGGAGGAAGATGAGGGCAAGGAGCGAGGCGTAGAAGAGGGCGCGGGCGGGCGCGGGCCAGCGCTCGAAGATGGTGTGGGAGCCGCTTCGGTACTGCGGGATATCCACGAAGAGGATGAGGGCCCCATAAAGTGCGGGGAGCAGGAAGAGGCTGGGTTGCAGCCCGTTCCAGGCCGTGAAGATGCGGGAGACAATGGTGCTGGCTGCCTCGAAATCGGCAGCACGGAAGAAGATCCAGGCGAAGGCCACGAGGTGGAAGGTCACCAGCCCCTTCAAGAGGAAGAGAGGCCACTGGCGCTGCGCGGTGGGACGAGGCGGCTCTTTGATGCCGCGCAGGCCCATCCAGTACTTGTGGACGGCAAGGTAGAGGCCGTGGAGGCCGCCCCAGATGACGAAGTTCCAGGAGGCGCCATGCCAGAGACCACCGATGAGCATGGTGAGGAAGTTGTTGCGGTAGGTGGCGACGGTGCCGTTCCGGCTGCCACCGAGCGGGATGTAGAGGTAGTCGCGGAGCCAGGAGGAGAGGGAGATGTGCCAGCGCCGCCAGAACTCCGTGATGGAGGAGGATAGGTAGGGCTGGTTGAAGTTGATCATGAGGTCGATGCCGAAGAGCTTGGAGACGCCGCGTGCGATGTCGCTGTAGCCCGAGAAGTCGCCGTAGATCTGGAGCGAGAAGAGGTAGACGGCGCGGAGGAGCTGGGCGCCGTCGAGCTGGTTGGGTTCGGCGAAGGCGGCCGAGACGCTGCCTGCAACCGCATCGGCGATGACGAGCTTCTTGAAGAAGCCGAGGAGGATGAGGAGGAGCCCTTCGGACATGCAACGGGCGTCCACCTTCCGCTCGGTGACGAAGACGGGCAGCATGTTGGCGGCGCGCTCGATGGGGCCGGCGACGAGCTGCGGGAAGTAGGCGACGAAGCTGAGGTAGTGGAGCAGGCTTCGGGTGGGCTGGATGGTGCCGCGGTAGGCATCGATGGTGTAGGACATCGACTGGAAGGTGTAGAAGGAGACACCGACCGGCAGGATGATGCGCAGCGTAGGTAGGTGGGCCTCGAAGCCGAAGGTGTCGAGGAGCGAGGCCGCGGAATCGATGAAGAAGTTGAAGTACTTGAAGAAGCCCAGGATCGTCAGGTTGACGACCATGCTGATGACGAGCCAGCGCTTGCGCCTGGGGTCGCCGACCACATGGTCGACGATGCGGAGCGCCATCGCGTAGTCGATGACGGCGGAGAAGCTGAGCAGGAGCAGGAAGCGCCAGTCCCACCAGCCGTAGAAGACGAAGCCTGCCACCAGGAGCAGGAGGTTCTGCCCCCGCATCCGCAGGCTGTAGTAGAGCGGCAGCACCACCGCCATGAAGGCGAGGAAGGTGAAGCTGTTGAAGAGCATGCGGGTTCTCTACCCGTGGACGAGGTGTGCGCCAGCAGCTGGCGTAGTCACGATGGTTCGCAGCACGCCGGGAGTTGCCTCCAGCGCGCGGACGACGGCCGAGACCTCGTCTGCAGGCGTAAATACCTTCACATGGGGGCCTGCGTCGATGGTGAAAAAGACGGGGAGGCCGCCGGCGCGGAGGCGACGGACCTCGTGGATGACCTCGACCGTGGCGCCGCGCCAGTAGAGAACGCCTGGGTCTGCAGCGATGGCGCTGGCATGCATGCGGAGGGCGCTGGCCTCGGCGATGCGGGCGAGGTGGTCGAAGTCGCGAGCGGCGATGGCGGTCATCGCGCTCTGCACGTCGGGTTCGACCGTCTCGATCCAGGCCGGGTAGTAGGGCGAGGTGCGCTCGGTGAGGTTCATACCGTCGGTGGAGGCCACCTCTTTCTCGCCTTCGACGGTGACGGCGATGACGACGCGGAGGTCCCAATGGTGCTCGTCGAAGAGGGGCTCTGCGAAGGCGTCGGTGCCGTCTGCGCGGGTGCCGGCATGCATGCGGGCAAAGCCGCCGAAGAGGCTGCGGGCGGCAGAGCCGGAGCCCTCGCGGGCAAGGGCAGAGAGCTGGGGCAGAGAGAGGTGGAGGCCGGCCGCTTCGGTCGCCGCGAGGGCGAGGGCAGCGAAACCACTCGAGGAGGAGGCGAGGCCGGCAGCGGTGGGGAAATCGTTGGTCGAGAGGATGCGGGCGCCGCCGAGCGCAGCGCGGGCGGCGGGGCCCTGCTCGAGCGCGACGAGGTCGCGGACCCGGTCGAGGAGGGTGGCGACGCGGAGCCGCTTGGCGGCGGGGACGGCAACGCCATTGAGCTCGAGCGAGTCTTCTTCGGCACCGAAGGTGAGGCTGGTGCGGGTAGCGACCGGCCCCAGGGTGAGGCTGAGGCTGCCGGCCGCGGGCAGGTTGAGCCGGCTGTCGCGCTTGCCCCAGTACTTCACGAGGGCGATGTTGGGGTGGGCGACCACAGAGGCGTGCATCAGGAATCCGTCACGGGTTGGAGATGGGCTTCAAAGGTGGCGCGCGCCAACGGCGCAAGTGCTGAAGCGACAGCAGGCGCGGTCTCGTCTGTCACGAGCGCGACCATGCAGCCGCCACCGCCGGCACCGGTGAGCTTGGCGCCGAGCGCGCCGGCCGTGCGGGCCGCATGGACGGCCACATCGAGGCAGGCAGTAGAGACGCCGAGCGCCGACAGGAGGCCATGGTTGAGGTTCATCAGGCGGCCAACCGCGGCACGGTCGCCGGCGGTGAGCGCAGCCTCGGCCTCAGCCACCAGCGCGCCAATGTCTGCGCAGAGGGCGCGGGCCACAGGATGGGCCTCACGCAGGGCTGCGACCGAAGCGACCATGCGACCGGTGTCGGCGCCCGCCTCGACCTGGGCGACCAGAAGGCGGAAGTGGCCGCCAAGCGCGACGGGGCGCATGC
>CAIQPA010000159.1 GCA_903873545.1 uncultured delta proteobacterium | reverse complement strand
CCAGACGGCGCGCCGCTACCGCCGCATGCTCGGCGGTGGGCTTAGGCAGGCAGGCCTGATGGCCGCCGGTGGTCTCTTCGCGCTCGACCACCACATGGGCGATCTCCGCCTCGATATCGACCGTGCCGGCGAACTCGCAGCGGCGCTCTCCGAGACCTCAACATTCGCCCCCATCGGCCAGCCCGATTCCAACATCGTTGTCGCTCAGACCGTCGGCTGGGATGCCGAGGCAGCGCTCGCAGCCTTGGCCACCAGGGGCCTGCGCGCCATGGCCTTCGGGGTCAGCAGGGTTCGCTTTGTCCTACATCGCGACATCACAGAAGAGGCCTTCCAGGCGGCGCTCACGGCGGTCCGGTCGGTTCGCCCCTAACGCCAGAAGTTTGACTCCGATCTTCTGCGAAGTAGCCCCCATCGAGTCCCCCTCACGCGAGGTCACCGATGAGCATCGAACGCCGTGCATCGCAGCGCCGCCCCGCCGGCTTCTTCCTCAACGCAGTCGAGGACGGCATCCCCATGCTCTGCATCGCTCGAGACATCTCCGATACGGGTGCGCGCATCGAACCGCTCTTCGACCGCCGGGCCTGCCGTCCGCGTCAGCTCCGCATGGAGTTCCACGTGCCCGGCATGCGGAAGGTCATCGTCACCCAGGCCGACTGCGTCCGCCATGAAGAGGCCAGCCGTGCCATCGGCGTTCGCTTCACCTCGCTCAGCGGCCCAGACCGCGCGATGCTCCGCCGCCATCTCGCCTCGGTCAGCCTGACCTAATCCGGCGAGCCGACGCTCCGCGCAAAGAGCGCCACCCGCGTCCGCTCAGCGAGCCCCCGCACCTCGGTGGCCCCCAGCGGAAGCGCAGCCGTGTCGCCCGCCTGCAGACGCAAGACCTGACCATCCGCCGACACGACGCCCGCGACGCCCTCCAGCGTCAGCGCGATCGCAGTTCGCTCCGGAATCGCTGCGATCAGTTCGTCCGGTTCCAGCTCCGCAATCCCCAGCAGCGTCAGCCCCTCCTCGGACTGTTGCCCGAGCGCACCCAGCGCCTGGGCAAGCGCCACCCGCGCATTGCTGCGGAGTCGTGCCGACGCCAGCGCATCCTCGACGCCAGGCAAGAAGCTCCACATGTCCGAGAAGTGCGACGGCAGCCCGAGCGCCAGGCAGAAAGAGGCAGCCCGTAGGCCCTCTGCGCTGCCGTCGGCGACCAAGAAACTCCCCGGCGCGGGCGCGCCCGATGCGCCATCACCCGTCAGCCCGCCCCAGATCCACCACAGCGCGCAGTGGGCGCCGGAGCCGAACAGCGAGTCGCCCTTCTCGAAGGTGCAAAGTTCGAGGTTCTCAAGCGTCCAGCGCAGGCTCGATGGCGCCATATCGGTCAGCACGGGGACATGCCCGAGCCCCCGCCCCGACTCCGCCGTACCGGCAGATGCCGACTCAACGGCCACCGAGATGAGGAGGTCGTGTGGAAGCCGCGGCCGGTCTGCCGTCAGGTCCAGCGATTCGGCGTCGCTCTGCCCGCCAGCGAGCGGCGCACGCGGCAGTTCGCTAAGCGCCAGTACCCGTTCTGCAGCAACCTGTTCACCCGCCGATTCGAGCAGCCGCAGCGCACCCACCGCGAGCATCATGTCGCCGCCGCTCACGCCCCGCTCCAGGCAGTGACGCGCCACGCGGAGCGCATCCGAAACCCGGTTCCGACGCAGGAAATAGTGCGCCATGAAGAGCCGGTAGGCGGCCCGCTCCGGCAACTTCGGGAGGTTCTGAATCAGCAGCCGCAGCACCCGGTCAGACGCAGCCAGACGCACGGCCTCATCCACCTCTGTCATCAACATCAGCTGCGGAGAAGCCTGCATGCGATGCGCCCTCGCCGACTACTGAAGCGGCCCGACGATGGTCTGCGTCGCGCTCGCATTCAGGCTCACCTCGGAGCCGTTCACGTCGAGCTTGTTCTCGGCAATCCGGATGACCGTCATCGCCGTGAGCGTGCCACCAAGGAAGCTGCTCGACGCCATCAGCGAGAGCGCGCCGGAGGGAATCGTTCCGCTGCCTGTGTCGGGGAAGACGCAGGTCACAGCGTTGCCTCCAGCCGGCCCGGCAGGGCTGATGTTCACATTCAGCACCGCAACCACCACCAACGAGGCGCCGCTACCGTTCCAGGTCACCTGGAGGTCCCTGTTACGCGGCGACCCACCAAAGGGCGCGCTCCAAGCCGGTGCTGTGATAACCGGCTCAGCAGGGGCCGTGATGGTGCCGCTGAAGGCAGCCAGGTCGGCTCCGCCCGCTGACGAAACCGTGATGGTCTCGCCGCCCGAGAAGAACTCGTTCTGCGAGCTCGGCGCTGACGATGTGTAGACGTTGCCGTCTGCGCTCGGGCCCAGCGTGAGCGTGTAGTTCGTTGCACCGACAGCCACCGCGATGCTGCCCGCATCAAGGGAGACAGTGGCAGCGGGCACCGAGGCACCGGCGGCTGTCGCGTAGACCTTGCAGTCGCCGAAGGTCCCAACCGGCGTCTCCTCCGGCGCGCGCCCCTCGCGGAAAGCCGCGGTGATGCTGCCCAGGTTGAGGTCGGCTGCAACCGATGAGCGTGACTCAAAGACAGTCACCGAGCCGGTGAGGAACCGTGCCGGCGTGGTGTCTTCGGCGGGCGTGGTGTCTTCGACGGGCGTGGTGTCTTCGACGGGCGTGGTGTCTTCGCCGGGCGTGGTGTCGGCCGTCTCGGTGTCAGCCGTGCCGGTGTCCGACATGTCCGTGTCAGCCATATCGGTGTCGGTGCTGCCAGTGTCAGCGGCGCCTGTGTCGCTGCTGCTGCCGGTGTCGGTAACGCTACCGCCGCCGCGCGACGGTGTGCCACGGCTCGCCTCATCTGCAGCGCAACCAGCGAGAGCAACCAGCGAGAGAACGAGCCACTTCTTCATGCAACCTCCTGCAGCGATCGACACCGACAAAGAACACCTGCCATGACTAGCCGCTCGACCTCTGCCCGTCGACATCCCTCGGCCGATTCTCACCGCCCCGAGCAGACCGCCCGTGCCACCCGCAACGCCTGCTCTGTGACGGCACGCAGTTGACTCACCTCGGGCGACGTCACCTCGCCCGCACCGAAGAGGCTCGGCACCGAACTCTCGCCCGTCTCATCTACCCGAAGGTAGCCGCCTGCATCGAGCTCAGGCACCGGCCTGATGGAGGGCAGCACGGGGTCGACACCAACCCGCACAAACAGCCCGCGCACCGGCAACCTCTCGCCGTCTGACAACACCACCTCCGACAGCTTGTCTTGCGACCCAGCGACGACCGCCGTCACCTCGCAGCGGTATCGAACCTCGATCGCCGGCGTCGCAGCGAGCGCCTCCACAAAACGCGGCGATGCCCGCAACGTCGCGCCGCGGACGATGAGCCAGACAGCGCACCCCTTCGCCGCCATCCGCAGCGCTCCTTCCACGGCGGCATCGCCGCCGCCCACAACCGCCACTGCTTCGCCAGCGTAGGCTGCGCCACGGCCATGCGTCGAAAGCTCAACGCCCTGACCCCACAACCCGGCGGTGCCCGGCACCTCCCACGGCCGCGGCCTCGTGCCCGTGCAGAGTACCACCCGAGACCAGACACTCCATGTCACCACGGACGTCGCAGGCCGCTCCAGACCCACATGCAAGCCACCCGCGACGGCATCGATGGATGCCACCCTGCACCCGCGCTCAAGACCAGCACAGGCCTCGGAATCCTCCATCGAAGCCGCCAGCTCCACACCCGACCTGCCACCGCCCTCGGGCCAGCCGAACAACGGGTTGAAGACCCGATGGAGCGCACCACCCAGCCGGCTGTCTGCCTCTACCCAGGTGAATGCCACTTCTGCCCGCCGCAGCTCTGCCGCCACCGTGATGCCGGCCATCCCGCCGCCCACCACCAACAGACCGCTCACGCGCCGGTCTCAGGCTGCGCGCCATGCCGCACGAAGGGCCACGCCGTCTCAGGTGTCGTGGCGCCAAGCGT
>CAIQPA010000158.1 GCA_903873545.1 uncultured delta proteobacterium | reverse complement strand
CTCCACCTGCAGCCGCGTGTTGACCTCGAGGAAGTAGAAGGCGCCGTCGGGAGCCGTGATGAACTCCACCGTGCCGGCGTTGAAGTAGCCGATGGCCTTGCCCGCAGCGACGGCGGCGGCACCCATCTTCTCGCGCAGTTCGGGCGTGAGGAAGACCGAGGGCGACTCCTCGATGACCTTCTGGTGGCGGCGCTGGATGGAGCACTCGCGCTCAAAAAGATGCACGAGGTTTCCGTGCCGGTCGCCCAGGATCTGGATCTCGATGTGGCGGGGCTCATCCACATACCGCTCGATAATGAGCGTATCGTCACCGAACGAGCTCAGCGCTTCGCGCTTCGCGCCGGCCACCGCCTCGGCCAGCGCATCGGCCTCGCGCACAACGCGCATGCCCTTGCCGCCACCGCCTGCGCTGGCCTTCACCAGCACGGGGAAGCCGAGGTCGAGCGCCTTCGCGCAGAGCGTCGCGTCGGACTGATCGGCGCCCGCGTAGCCCGGCACCACCGGCACGCCATGCATCGAGACCAGCTCCTTCGCCGCCTTCTTGCTGCCCATCGCAGCAATCGAAGCCGAGCTCGGGCCTACGAAGGTGATGCCGGCCTCTTCGCAGGCCGCCGCGAACTCGGCCCGCTCCGACAGGAAGCCGTAGCCGGGATGGATGGCGTCGGCACCCGTCAGCTTCGCCGCGGCGATAAGCTTCTCGATGACCAGGTAGGACTCGCGCGACGGCGCAGGGCCGATGCGGACCGCCTCGTCGCAGGCCGCCACGTGGGGCATGTCGGCATCGGCGTCGGAGAAGACCGCGACGGTCGCGATGCCGAGCCGGCGCGCGGTGCGGGCAATGCGGACCGCGATCTCGCCCCGGTTGGCAATCAGCAGTTTCTGAATCGGTGCAGCGTTCATGAAGTGACCTCGTTTGCAGCGCCGGCCCACAGCCCGCGCAGTGCAGCGGTTAGTGACGGAAGACACCCCAGCTCATCGTCCCCTCGACCGGCGCCGAGTAGGCGGCCGACAGCGAGAGGGCGACGACGGTGCGGGTGTCGCGCGGGTCGATGATGCCATCATCCCAGAGCCGTGCCGTGGCGAAGAGCGGTCCCGACTCCGACTCCACCTGATGCTCAATCATCATCTTGATGAGCTTCAGGTTGTCTTCGTCCACCGCCTCGCCCTTCTTCTCGGCCGCCTCGCGCTTGATGATCTCCATCACGCCGGCGAGCTGCCGGCCGCCCATCACGCTGATGCGGTGGTTGGGCCAGGTGAAGAGGAAGCGGGGCTCGTAGGCGCGGCCGCTCATCGCATAGTTTCCTGCGCCGAAGCTGCCGCCGATCATGATGGTGATGGCCGGCACAGTGCTGTTCGAGACCGCGTTGATGAGCTTGGCGCCATGCTTGATGATGCCCTCCTGCTCCACCTTCTTGCCGACCATGAAGCCGGTGATGTTCTGCAGGAAGAGGAGCGGGATGTTGCTCTGGTTGCAGAGCTGGATGAACTGCGCGCCCTTGTTGGCCGACTCGGAGTAGAGCACGCCGTTGTTCGCGAGGATGCCGACGGGGTAGCCGTGGATGTGGGCCCAGCCGCAGACCAGCGTGCTGCCGTAGAGCGGCTTGAACTCGCTGAAGCGGGAGCCGTCCACAATGCGGGCGATGACCTCGCGCGCCTCGAACGGGACGCGGAGATCGGTGGAGGCGATACCGAGCAGCTCCTCTGCGCTGTATCGCGGCTCCTCGACCGTGCGCTCGAGCGGACGGGCCGCCTTGCGCCAGTCGAGATGGGCCATGATCTCCCGACCGAGCCGGATCGCGTCGGCCTCGTCCACCGCGAGGTAGTCGCTCACGCCCGAGACCTTGCTGTGCATCTCGGCGCCGCCGAGCTCCTCGTGCGAAGAGACCTCGCCGGTCGCCATCTTCACCAGCGGCGGGCCTGCGAGATAGACCTGCGCCTGCTCCTTCACCATCACGTTGTAGTCGCTCATGCCGGGGATGTAGGCGCCGCCGGCCGTCGAGGAGCCAAAGACGAGACAGACCGTCGGCAGCGCCTCGCGCGAGCGGCGGGTGATGTCGCGGAAGCCGCGGCCGCCGGGCACGAAGATTTTGCTCTGGTTCGGAAGGTCGGCGCCGGCCGACTCAATCAGACTCACCGACGGCAGCCGGTTCTGCTCGGCGATCTGCCCGAGTCGGTTGCTCTTCTGCACGCCGAGCTCCGATACCGCGCCGCCCTTCTGCGTGGCATCGCTGGCGGTGACCACGCACTCCACGCCCGAGATGACGCCGACGCCACCGATGATGCCGGCGCCGCTGCTGTGGTCCTTCACCTCGTGGCCGGCCAGCGCGCAGATCTCGAGGAAGGGTGCATCGCGGTCGAGCAGCAGCTCGATGCGCTCGCGCGGAAGCAGCTTGCCGGCAGCCTTGTGCCGCTCCTGGTAGCGGGCGCCGCCGCCGGCCAGCGCGAGCCGCTGCGCGGCTGCCACCGTCTCGAGCGCCGCCAGGTTGCCCGCCTCGTTGGTGCGATAGGTCTCGCCCGTCACATCCACCTGACTCTGCAGCACCGGGTAGGCCTGCAACAATCCTCGGCTCTTCTCATGCATCGCAGACTCCTCGCAACGACCCGATTCTCCGACCTACTCCGCCTGCAGCGCCGCACGCACCTCGGCGGGCGACGCAGGCTCGCGACCCACCTCGCGCGCCATCTTCACCATCGCCTCGATGAGCGCACCGTTGCCGGTCGTCTTGCTCCCGTCCGGCAGGTAGAAGGTGTCCTCCACGCCGGTCCGCAGATTGCCGCCCAGTTCAGCGGTCGCGCGATGCAGCTTCCAGACCTCTTCGCGGCCGATGCCGATGGTCTGCCACTGCGTGCCAGGCTCGAGCTCCGCGAGCAGCAGCGGGAGCCACTCCGCCTTGCCCGGCATGCCGCTCTCCACGCCCATCACGAAGGAGACATGGGCCGGCGCACGGAGCAGCCCGGCCCGCTGCAACAGCCCCACGCTCCGCACGATACCGGTGTCGAAACACTCGCACTCCGGCACGATGCCGTTGGCATACATGTGGGCGAGGAAGGCCTCGATCTTGGCGATCGGGTTGTCGAAGAGCATGGGCGGCCAAGCCCACTTCCCGTCCGACTTCAGCTTCAGGTAGTTGAGCGTGCCAGCGTTCATTGCCGCCATCTCGGGACGGGTCGCAT
>CAIQPA010000157.1 GCA_903873545.1 uncultured delta proteobacterium | reverse complement strand
GTGCCGACGAAGGCCTGGCATGAGACCCACTCGGACGGTGGCTTCCAGTTTGGCTTTGCGGTCAACACCTCGGTGGGTCAGGGCGACGTGCGGACATCGCCGTTGCAGCTAGCGCTCACCTATGCGGCGCTCGCCAATGGCGGTTCGCTCTACTACCCGCGGCTGGTCGATCGGATCCAGCTTCAGGATGGCACGGCCATCTACGAGTATCCGCGGAAGGCGCGGCGGCAGCTGCCCTTCAAGCCCGAGAACATCCGTCAGGTGATGCGTGGCCTTCGTGCGGTGCTCGATACCGAGGAGGGGACGGCGCACGAGTATCGACTGAGTTATCTGGACTCGGCGGGCAAGACGGGCACAGCGCAGGTGCGGGCGCTCGACACGGCGCGCATGGACGGCGCCGAGGCCCTGTTTGCTGACCGTGACCATGCCTGGTTTGTGGCGGTTGCGCCGGTGGATGACCCGAGGATTGTGGTGTCGGTCTTTGTTGAGCATGGCGGCCACGGTGCGAGCGCGGCTGCGCCGGTGGCCATGAAGGTCATCGATCGCTACTTCCGCGAGGTGCTCGGCATGGATGAGGCGGTGACAGCCTACGTGGACGGCAGCGACCGCACGCGGCTGCACGAACTGCTTCACCCGCCGGCGGCGGGGCCGGTGGGGCAGGCCTCCAAGGTGTCTGGGGAGCCCAGCGCGCCGGTCTTCCGGTCGCCCAAGGAGGGCAGCGGCAGCGCGCCGGAGGTGAAGCCATGAAATCGACACGGCTTGCGGGAAACCGGACACGGAATGTGGATCTGGTGCTGCTCTTTCTGCTGATGACAATCGCGCTGATGGGATATGTGGACCTGCACTCGTCGGCCAATGTGGCGGTGACAGGGCACGACAAGGCGCACCTCATCCGGCTGGTGGTGGGTCTGGTGGCGGCGACGGCAATCGGGTTTCGTGACTACCGGTTCCTGGAGCGGTGGGCCTACATCATCTACGGCGGCGTCATGCTGCTGCTGTTGGCGGTGCTGTTTGTGGGGGATATCCGGAACGGCTCGCAGCGCTGGATTGATCTCGGGTTCTTCGACCTGCAGCCCTCGGAGCTCTCCAAACTGGCCGTCATCATCGCGCTGGCCCGCTACTTCCATGATCTAGGCGAGCGCGACCGGCTCGGCTTTGCAGACCTCTGGCCACCGGCGCTGATGGTCGCCTTCCCCTTCGTGCTGATTCTGGAAGAGCCCGACTTGGGGACGGGGTTGGTGGTGCTGTTCATCGCGCTGACGATGATGGCAGTGCAGCGCATCTCCTGGCTCGTCATCGGAGCGAGCGGGATTGCGTCAGCGGCGGCGATCCCGATCATGTGGTACTTTGTGATGCACGACTACCAGAAGGCGCGGGTGCTGGCCTTCCTGAGCCCGGAGCGGCACCTGCAGGGGGATGCCTGGCAGGTATCGCAGTCGATTATTGCGATCGGTTCGGGCGGGTTGACGGGGAAGGGATTCCTGAAGGGGTCGCAGGTTCAGGGCGGGTTTGTGACCTACCATGAGACAGACTTCATCTTTGCCCATCATGCGGAGCAGTGGGGCTTTCTGGGGAGCCTGGCGCTGCTGGGGCTCTACCTGGCGCTGGCCTGGTGGTCGCTGAACATCGCGCGTACGGCACGGGACCGGTTCGCGATGCTATGCGCGGTGGGGGTGGGCGCCTTCGTCTTCTGGCATGTCATCATCAACATCGGGATGGTGACGGGGTCGCTGCCCGTGGTGGGGCTCTGGCTTCCGCTGGTGAGTTATGGCGGAACGGCCACGGTGACGGTCATGGCTGCGATGGGTCTACTGACGAGCATCTCGCTGCGCCGGCATGTATTCTAGCCGGCTGGCGCTGCAGCGATCAGGCGCCGCCCTTGGCTGCGTTGCGGAGGAAGTCCTCGACGCCCTTGCGGCCGGGGAAGCCGACGAGGCGACCGGTGAGCTTGCCGCCGCTGAAGGCGAGCAGGGTGGGGATGCCCTGGATGCCGTTGGTCGAGGCGACCTTCTTGTTGTTGTCGACGTTGAGCTTGGCGATGGCGAGGGTGCCGGCGAAGCTGGGGGCGAGTTCGTCGAGGATGGGGGCAATCTGACGGCAGGGGCCGCACCAGGGTGCCCAGAAGTCGATGACGATGGGGGTGGGCGACTCGAGGACGAGGGTCTGCCAGTTGGCGTCTGTGGCTTCGAGGAGAAGAATGCTGGCCATGTGTCGCTCCGAGATTCGCCGAGTGTGGCGTGGTGAGGGATAGGGAGGGTAGGCCCGCAGGCTGGATTGGTCAAGGCGATGAAATTGTGGTTCGGTGTAAATCGTTTTTTCGATTTATTTCATGAGGTAAACAGTACAGTGCGTGATGTTGTATTTACATCGTTTGGGCCGTTTCGGGATATCGAACACAACCCGTCGATCCTCGTCGCCTCGGAAGCGGCCGCTGTCGTGGCTGCCGCCGGCGGCCGGGCGCGTGCCGAACAGCTCGAGGTGACCTACCTCGCCGCGGAGCGCTTTGCCCATTCCATCGGTCGCGGCCCGCTCCGGATTCATCTTGGCCTGGCGGCCTCGCGGGCGGAGGTGACGGTAGAGCGCTGGGGGCATCCCGAGAGCGGTACTGAGCCCGACAACGCCGGAGCGCTCGGTCCGGTTCGGGGCATGGAGGCCGCGCCGCTGGAGAGCCATGGGGCCGAGCCGCTGGCGGAGGCGCTCCGGTTGGAGGGTGTCTTGGCGGCGCTCTCGGACGACGCGGGTGGCTTTGTCTGCAACGCGCTGCTCTGGTCGTCGCTGGCGAGCGGCGCCGACAGCTGCTTTGTCCATCTGCCGCTGCTGAGCGCTGACGAGGCGCAGGAGGTTGGGCGCTGCCTAGGTCGCGCCGTCTGCCGGTGGCTCGCCGGGGAGGCTCTCGCCTGAAGCCGTCTGCTTCCGGACCCAGCGGTCTGCGTCGCGCCGGGTGAGGGCTGAGAGGGTGTCGTTGAGGCTGGCGGTGAGATCGATGCCGAGGCTGTTGGCGAGGGTGGCTGCGGCGATGATGACATCGGAGAGCTCTGCGGCGACGCGGGCCTCTTCGCCACCCCGCTTCTTCTTGGGACCGTGGGCGTGGTTGACCTCGCGGGCCAGCTCGCCCACCTCTTCGGTGAGCCGGGCGAGGTTGGCGAGCGGGGGCCAGTAGCCCTCTTCGAACTGGCCGATCCAGGCGTCGATAGTTTGCTGCAGATCGGCGATGGTCGTAACGGGGGGGTAGGTTGCTGCAGAGGTGTCGGGAATGCTCATCAAGGAACTCTGGTCGGAGGAGGATGGCCGCCGGTTGGCGGATTTTTCTCAATCCGTAAAGTCGGGCGACCTCGCCGGTGCGCTGCTTGCGATCGAACGGGCCCCCGCGGCGGAGGACAAGCGGGTTCGGACGCTGCTGGAGCGCTGGTCGGAGCGTGCCGCCGGCTACCAGGCGAGCGGCCGGGTGGAGCGGGTGAGCGACGCCCTGCGCTGGGTCTTGGTGGACGAGCTGAACTTCAAGGGCGATGCGGCCGACGGGATGACGGCGGAGGGGAGCTACCTCTCACGCGTGGTCGCGCAGCGGCGCGGGCTGCCCATCCTGATGTCGAGTGTATGGATGCTGGTCGGGCGGTATGCCGGCTTTAAGATTGAGGGGATTGGGATGCCGAGCCACTTTGTGGTGCGGGTGCCGGAGGACGAG
>CAIQPA010000156.1 GCA_903873545.1 uncultured delta proteobacterium | reverse complement strand
CGGTGGTGAGGCTGTAGGTGAGCTTTCGGAGCCAGCGGTTGCCGGGCGACAGGCGGGGGATGAGCCGGAGTATGGGCGATGACAGCGCGGGTGCCGCAGTTGGCTCGGCAGAGCCGTCGGCGTCAGGCTCGGGGGCGCCCTCGTCGTCGGCGCCTGCGGGGGCTTGCGCGGGAAGGTCAGACTGGGCCGCGAGCGGCTGTGCGAAGAGCAGCAGCAGCGCGGTGAGAAGGGGTCTGAGCGAGGAGCCGGTTGACATGGTGGAGGGGCTAGCAGATGGGGCTGTCGCAGCGCTAGGCTTGGCGTGAGACATTGCGCCGTTCGACACGACTTCGTAACAATGTGGCGATAAGGCGCGGCTGTACCGACTTGGTACACCGCCCGGATGGCGGTCACTCTTCAGCCCCGTGAAGCACATGAGCGAGAAGATTCTCATCGTGGATGACGAGTCAGACCTGTTGAAACTCCTCGATTTCAGCATGCGGGGTGCGGGTTTTGAGACGGTACTCGCACGCAACGGCAAGGATGCGCTGGCGCTTGCGCGGCAGCAGAAGCCCGACCTCATTTTGCTCGATCTGATGCTGCCGGACATCCAAGGCATCGATGTCTGCCGGACGCTGAAGGTCGACCCGGTGACCCGGAGCATCCCGATCATCATGGTGACAGCCAAGAGCGCGGAGATTGACCGTGTGGTGGGCTTCGAACTGGGTGCGGATGACTACGTCTCCAAGCCCTTCAGCCCGCGTGAACTTGTGCTCCGTGTGCGGGCGCTGCTCAAGCGGACGACGCGTGCGTCGGACCCCGAGGACGACGGCCCCAGCGTACTGAAGTTTGGCGATGTGACCGTGGATCAGGCGCGCCATCGTGTCTGGGTGCTGGACGAGGAGATCCCTGTCACAGCGCTGGAGTTCCGCCTCTTGCAGACCTTCATCCGTCGGCGGGGTCGCGTGCAGTCGCGTGAGCGTCTGCTGGACGATGTCTGGGGCATGGATGTGGAGGTGACGACCCGCACGGTCGATACCCACGTGAAGCGGTTGCGCGAGAAGCTGGGCGAGGCGGGCCGTTACGTTGAGACGGTACGTGGCGTTGGCTACCGCTTCTCGGAGACGCCAGACGGCTCCACGAACTAGGGCCTCCGTGACCAATCCTCTGACTGATGACGGTTCTGCGTGCTGCTGACCGACCCTCTCGCATGGCTTTGCGCGGCATCGCTTGGCTACGCCGTCTGGCAGCGCTCGGAACGGAAGCGGGAGCGGGGTGAGACGCGGGATGGCGTCGCGATGCTTCGTCGGCTGTTGGAGCAGGAGCCGACGGTAGGGGCATCGCTGCCCGCCGTGGCACGGGCGTTGGCGCGAGAGACGGCTGCGCTGCGGCCTCGGAGTACGCTGCTGGAGCTGATGCTGGCGGAGTCGAGTGCCGGCCTGATGGTGGTGTCGCGCGACCAGACGGTGCTGGCGGTGAACACCGCGGCGCTGCGCATCCTGGCGGCGGCCACGCTGAACGCGGGAGATGCCGCGACGCAGCGCATGAGCCGGCTCGCGCCCCACCCTGCGCTCATCGAGTGCGTGGAGCAGACCTTCTCCACCAACACCGCACGGGAAACGGAGTTTGAGATTCGCAAGGCGAGCGGGCGGAACGCGGTCGCGGTGGCAACGCGGCTGCTCCGGCGGGACGATGCGCCCTACGCCTGCATGCTGACCATCGTCGATGTGACGCAGCTCCGGCAGCTCGAGCGGATGCGGCAGGACTTTGTCGCCAACGTGAGCCACGAGCTGCGCACCCCCATCACGGCGATCGTGGGCTGGGTGGAGACGATGGCGGGCATGGAGCTTGGCCCTGCGGAGCGCGAGGTGCTGGAGACGGTCGATGCGCAGGCGGGGCGGCTGGAGTCGCTGGTGAACGACCTGCTGATGCTGGCGCGGCTGGAAAATGTGGGGCTGCAGGAGGCCTTTGTAGAGCTCGACCTCGAGCACCTGTTTGAGGATGTGCTCGACTCGGTGCGGGAGCAGGCGGACAGGCAGGGGATTGCGCTGTCGGTCGAGGTCGATGCGGCTGCGCGCTATGTGATGAGCGAGACGCGGGCACTCACCTACGTGATCCGCAACCTGGTAGAGAACGGCATCAAGTACACGGGGCGCGGCGGACGGGTGACGCTCCGGGCCGACGTGGCGGAGACGGGAGAGCTGCGCATCGCGGTGAGCGACACCGGTGTTGGCATCGCGAAACAGCACCTGGGGCGCATCTTCGAACGGTTCTACCGGGTAGATCCGGGCCGCAGCCGCGACATGGGTGGCACGGGGTTGGGTCTTGCGATCGTGAAGCACTTTGCGACGGCGCT
>CAIQPA010000155.1 GCA_903873545.1 uncultured delta proteobacterium | reverse complement strand
CGCCCTTGCCCTGGTCGCAGACATACTTGGCGTTGCGCGAGGCGACGTCGCGGGGGACCATGTTGCCGAATGTGGGGTACTTGGTCTCGAGGTAGTAGTCGCGCTCGTCCTCGGGCACCTGGGCGGCGGGGCGGTTGTCGCCCTGCTTCTTGGGAACCCAGACGCGTCCGTCGTTGCGGAGGCTCTCCGACATGAGCGTGAGCTTGCTCTGCTGGTCGCCCTTGGCGGGGATGCAGGTGGGGTGAATCTGCGTGAAGCAGGGGTTGGCCATGTAGGCGCCGCGGCGATGGGCGCGCCAGGTGGCGGTCACATTGCAGCCCTTGGCGTTGGTCGACCAGTAGTAGACGTTCGAGTAGCCGCCGGTCGCAAGCACGACGCAGTGGGCGGTGTGGACCTCGAGTTCACCCGTGACCAGGTCGCGGACGATGATGCCGCGGGCGCGTCCATCGACCACGATGACGTCGAGCATCTCGTGGCGGGTGTACATCTTGCACTTGCCGGTGTCGGCCTGCCGCATGAGGCTCGAGTAGGCGCCAAGCAGGAGCTGCTGGCCCGTCTGGCCGCGGGCGTAGAAGGTCCGCGCCACGAGGACGCCGCCGAAGGTGCGGTTGGAGAGGGTGCCGCCATACTCGCGGGCAAAGGGCACACCCTGCGCCGCGCACTGGTCGATGATGTTCGCCGACACCTCGGCGAGGCGGTAGACGTTGGACTCGCGGGCCCGGAAGTCGCCGCCCTTCACCGTGTCGTAGAAGAGACGGTAGGTGCTATCGCCGTCGTTCTGGTAGTTCTTGGCAGCGTTGATGCCGCCCTGGGCCGCGATGGAGTGGGCGCGGCGCGGGGAGTCGTGGAAGGTGAAGACCTTTACGTTGAAGCCCTGCTCGCCGAGCGTTGCGGCGGCGGCAGCGCCGGCAAGACCGGTGCCTACGACGATGACGTCATACTTCCGGCGGTTGGTGGGGCCTATGAGCTTGAGCTCGGTCTTCCGGGTGGTCCAGCGATCTTCAATCGGGCCCGAAGGTGTGTTGGATTCGAGTGCCATGGTTTCCCAGCCTTACTTGATGAGTCCGAAGAGGATGGCGAGCGGGATCGAGGCGAAGGCGAGCGCCAGCAGGATGCTGATGGCGAGGCCGGCCTTCTCGATCAGGGGCGAATACTTGTTGTGGTTGACGCCCAGCGACCGAGCCGCGCTCTGAATGCCGTGGAAGAGGTGCCACGAGACGAGCAGGCTGCCGACCACGTAGAAGGCGGCCATGAAGGGATTCGAAAGGTGGGTGACGAGCGCTTGGGTCACATGCTCCATCGGCTCGTGCGGTGCGCTGCTCCAGCTCTGGAAGAGGTTCTCACGGGTGGCACGGACCGTAATGACGTGGACAAGCAGGAAGGCCATCGTGATGGAGCCCGAGACCGCCATCGTCATGCTGGCTTTGGAGGCCGCGCCGCCGCCGCTCTTGCTGCCCGATGCTGCGTAACGGGTCGCGCCGCGCGCCGCCCGGTTGGCGAGCACGAGCCGGACGACCGTCACGATGTGCACCAAGAAGAGGATCAGCAGGCTGATCTCCGCCAGCGGCAGCCATGGCTGGTTGTGAAGGTGCTCGGCGTAGGCGTCGATGGCGCGGGTGCCGATTGGCTTCCCGGCCTCATCCAGCGCAGCCGGCAGGTAGATACGCAGGTTGCCCTGGGCGTGGACGAGCATGAAGCCGAGCAGACCGAGTCCCGAAAGGGCTGCGATGAGCTTCTGGCCGATAGAAGAGGTGAGCACGCGGCTGAGCCAATTCACCTGGGAACCTCGATGTGGGAAAACAGCGCCGGCCTACGATGGCTCGTTCCGGCGTCGTGTGGTTGCGTCTGCCCGAGGGTTGGGCTGCGGGCATGTAGTGCGCGGCTGCTCCCTTCGGCAAGGTTTTGTTGTCGCAAAAAATGGCTTCGGAGAATCGGCACACCTGTGCACCGCGCAGAAAGTTGCAGCCCGTCAAAGCGCGGCTAGAAGGGCGCTGGCCCGCAATGGGTCGATGAAAACCGAGGCACCTGATGCACCCCCGCCGAGTCCAAGATCGAGAGCAACGCGCACGCACCCCTGTGGACGCCATCTGCGCAACCTGCGGCGTGGCCTGCAAGGTCCCCTTCAAGCCGCGTGAGGGTCGCCCCGTCCTCTGCAAGCGCTGCTTCGACCTCGTGCCGAAAGAGCCTGGTGCCGAAGGACGCGCGCCTGCGCCTCCGCCAAAGCCGACCTTCCCGGTACACGTGGTGAAGGTGGCGCTTGCCATCACCTGTGTTCGCTGCGGCGAGAAGGAGACGGTGACCCACGCGCCCAAGAAGCGCGACAGGGCCATGTGCCGCGCCTGCTGCATGCATGTCTTCGGCCCCGGCTGGGAGGGCTGGAAGCGCGACTCCAATCCGCCTTCGCTCGATCAGACCTGCCGCGGCTGTGGCGCGATCTTCCAGGTTCGGCCGAGCGACGACCCGCCGCTGCTCTGCGGCTCCTGCTTCACAGGCTTCGCCACGCCCCAGCCCGAGCGGGTGGAGGGCGGCTCGGTCCTCGACAGCCATGCCGGCGTGAAGCGAAAGCGCATCGTCCCGCCCGTCCGGTAGCCTGACCTCCCTGTAACGGGGCGCGTTTGGCTGCCCCTCTTCTCCGCATTGCCGCTTGGCATGCCGCGCGAGCGAGACTAGCCAGAGCCTAGCAATCCGTTGTTTGGAGCTCTCGCCATGCTGGCCTCACGGCTCTCGTCGTCATCCTTCTCTCTCTTTGCCGCCGCCGTTCTGCTGGTCGGCTCGCTGCTCTACGGCTGTGGCGACGACTCCGCTGCGTCGGGTGGCCTCACCGACACGGGCGCAGGGTCGGGTTCCGGGGCCGACGACACCTCCGACGCCTCGGGTGACACCAGCACGGTGGACGCCTCCGTGGACACCGGCCCGGGCCCCCAGCGCTGCATCCCCGGCACCAACCTCTGCCCGACGGCCGGCTCCACCTCCATCCTCGTCTGCGACCAGACCGGCCAGTACCAGCAGCAGGCCTGCAATGCGGGCGACCTCTGCTACGATGGCGCCTGCGGCACGCCCGGGACCTGCGTGGCAGGCGCGGTCGACAGCTGCCTCTCCTGCAGCAGCTACCGCGGCTGCAACAGCGGCGGCACACGGGTCGGCGACTTCGACGTTCCGCCCAACCTGACCTGCACGGTCGAGGCGGGCGTGGCTAAGCTCATTCCGCGGGTCTGCGGACGCAACGAGACCCGCTGCCAGGACGAGCGCCTGCTCCTCCGCTGTGACGACTGCGGGCTCGGCTTTGTGGAGTCGGTCGACTGCTTCACGCAAGACGAGACCACCCTCTGCGATGATGGGCGCTGCCAGCCGCTCTGCGAGTACATCAAGAAGCGGAAGACCTACATCGGCTGCGAGTACTGGGGACTCGACCTCGACAACGCCTTTGTGCGCGGCGGCGGCAGCAACCCCTACTACGACGCGCAGAACGCCCAGTATGCAATCGTCGTCTCGAACCCGAGCGCGGTGGTTGCTGCGGAGGTCACCGTCACCCGCTTTGACGATGTCGCGGGCGAAGAGGTCATTGTGGAGCAGCGGACCGTTGCCATTGGCGGCCTTGAGGTCCTCAACCTGCCGGGCTCCAACATCAACGGCACGATGATTGGCTTTGAGGCCTACCGGGTGCAATCAACCGTCCCCATCGTCGCCTACCAGTTCAACCCGCTGAGCAACGAAGGGGTCTTCTCCAACGATGCCTCGCTCCTCTTCCCAACCTCGTCGCT
>CAIQPA010000154.1 GCA_903873545.1 uncultured delta proteobacterium | reverse complement strand
CATCGCGCTGTCGGTCGCGATGTTCTCTGGTGTTCAGCTCCTGAGCATCGGCGTGATGGGGGAGTATCTGGGCCGGCTCTACGAGAACTCGCTGCGGAAGCCGCAGTACACGGTTGAGGCGATTGTGCGGGCAGAACAGGGCTGACGACAGCCTTGCGCGATGGTGCTCTTGCGACCACAATGGCGAGGTCACACGCTTCAGGGAGCTTGCAAGAGATGGCTGGAGAAAGTGCAGATCGTGGACGCCGCGCCGGTTGGTTGCTGGTTGTCGTAGGAGCAGCGCTGACGGTGCTCTCCTTCGTCGACAGGCGCCCCATCGGTCAGCCCTTTCCCAAGCGCGAGCCGGAACTGATCGTCCGGCCCAGTCCCGTGACAGGCGGCTTCACCTTTGTGCCGGCCCCCTATCCCTACCACCTCAAGCCGTGGCCCTATGAGCGCAAGCCGGGCGGCGAGCTCGCGTTGCGGGTTGAGGCGCCGTAGCCAGACTTGCCAATCGACGGTGGAGCGGTAAAGGGCGCGCAGCCAAGAACCCATCTGCAGGACGCCCCATGTCTGTGACGCTCGAGACGCTCAAACACACTGCGGAGCTAGCGAGGCTCGACCTCTCTCTGCTCCCCATGGAGGAGCAGGAACGGCTCGCCGAGCAGATGTCGCGCATCCTGGCCTTCGTTGACCAGCTGTCGGAGGTGGATGTGGAGGGCGAAGAGCCCATGACCCATCCTATCGCGCTGCCAACAGCTCTCGCCGAAGATGTCGCTGTGGCGACGCCCGGCGCTGCGGCGATGCTCGCCAACGCCCCTGCGCGGATGGGTGATGAGATTGTGGTGCCCAGGGTGCTCGATGGTGGAGGCGAAGGTGGCTGAGCAGACCTGTCTTGAGATTGCTGCGTCGGTCGCCTCGGGCCGCCGAACGGCGGAGTCGGTTGTGGCCGAGGCGCTTGCCCGGATGGAGGCCACGGCCTCGCTCGGGGCCTTCGTGCATGTCGATGGTGTGCGAGCGCTGGCCGATGCACGCGCTGTTGATGCGCGGGTCGCCGCCGGCGAGCGGCTCCCGCTTGCCGGTGTTCCCGTAGCGGTGAAGGACAACCTCTGTACCGAGGGGCTCGAGACGAGCTGCGCCTCGAAGATGCTCGGTGGATTTGTCGCGACCTACGAGGCGACGGCGGTTTCGCGCCTCCGCGCGGCCGGTGCGGTCGTCATCGGCAAGACCAACATGGATGAGTTCGCGATGGGCTCGTCGGGCGAGACCTCGGTCTTCGGCCGGGCGCTCAACCCGTGGGATACGGAGCGGGTTCCCGGCGGCTCGAGCAGCGGCAGCGCCGTCGCAGTGAGCAGCCGCGCCGTCCTCGCCTCGCTTGGCTCCGACACGGGCGGCTCCATCCGTCAGCCGGCCTCCTTCTGTGGCGTCGTCGGCTTCAAGCCCACCTACGGCCGCATCAGCCGCCGCGGTTTGGTGGCCTTCGCCTCGAGCCTCGACCAGATCGGCCCCTTCACCACCGATGTGGCAGATGCGGCTCTCCTCTTCTCGGTGATGGCGGGTCAGGACGGTGGAGACATGACCACCTCGGACGCGCCGGTTCCTGCGCTCGACGAACTGCTCCATGCGCCCGCCCCCCTGCGGGTCGGTGTGCCGAAGGAGTATCTCGCCGAGGGGCTCAATCCTGAGGTACGGGCCAGGCTCGATGCCGCACTCGACGCGCTCAAGGCGGAGGGCGCCGAGATTGTCGAGGTCTCGCTGCCGCACTCCAAGTATGCGGTCGCGACCTACTACATCCTCGCCTCCGCGGAGGCCTCGAGCAACCTCGCCCGCTTCGACGGCGTGCGCTACGGCCACCGCGACGGAGACGCGACCAACCTGATCGACACCTATCGGCGCACCCGCACCTTCGGCTTCGGTGCCGAGGTCCGGCGGCGCATCATGCTCGGCACCTTCGTGCTCAGCGCGGGTTACTACGACGCCTACTACCAGCGGGCCCAGAAGGTCCGCTCGGTTTTCGTACGCGAGTTCGAGGCGGCCTTCCGCCAGTGCGATGTGCTGCTGACGCCGACCGCGCCGACCGCTGCCTTCAAGTTTGGCGAGCACGGTGATGATCCTCTGACCATGTACCTCGCCGACATCTACACCATCCCTGCCAACCTCGCCGGTCTGCCCGCGATGTCGGTCCCGGCCGGCCTCACCTCCGACGGGCTCCCGGTCGGCGTGCAGCTGCTTGCGGCGCCCTTCGCAGAGAAGAGCCTCTTTGGTGCCGCGCTCGCGCTGGAGCGTCGCCTCGGCAAAATGGAAGCCCCTCCGGCCGCCTCGGGAGAGAAGGTATGAAGACTCAGTACGAAGCCGTCATCGGGCTCGAGGTCCACGCGCAGCTGGGCACCAACACCAAGATCTTCAGCCGCAGCGCCGTCACCTTCGGCGAGCCTGCGAACTCGGTCGTCAACGAGGTCTGCGCCGGCTATCCCGGCTCGCTCCCCGTGCTGCAGCGCGAGGCCGTGACGTTGGCCCTGCGCGCCGGTGTCGCCTTCGGCTGCAACATCCGGCGCAAGAGCCAGTTCGCCCGCAAGAACTACTTCTATCCGGACCTCCCGAAGGGCTACCAAATCTCCCAGTTCGACGCGCCGCTTTGCGAAGGTGGTGAGCTGCTGTTTGAAGTCGCCGGGGAGACCAAGCGGTGCGGCATCACCCGCATCCACATGGAGGAGGATACGGGTCAGTCGTCTCACGCCTCCGACGGTCCCTACTCGCTCATCGATCTCAACCGGGCCGGCACCGGCCTCATCGAGATTGTCTCGGAGCCCGAGCTGCGCACTGCGGAAGAGGCCTCGGCCTACTTCAAGGAGCTGCGCGCCATCCTCGTTGCCATCGGGATCAACGACGGCGTGCTCGCCAACGGCTCGATGCGCTGCGACGCCAACGTCTCGGTGCGGCCCGTCGGACGCGAGGCCTTCGGTACGAAGGTGGAGGTCAAGAACCTCAACTCCTTCAAGTTCCTGCGCGAGGCGATCGGCTTTGAGATTGAGCGCCAGATCGCTGAGATTGAGGCGGGTGGCACCATCTACCAGGAGACCCGCCTCTGGGACGATGCCAAGAAGCAGACCTTCATGATGCGCCGGAAGGAGGGCAGCGCTGACTACCGCTACTTCCCCGAGCCCGACCTGCCGCCGCTGGTGATCAGTGATGCCTGGCTGGCAGAGGTCGCCGCGACACTCCCTGAACTCCCCGCCCAGACCCGGTCCCGGTTGCAGGAGCAGTGCGGTTTGTCTGCCTACGATGCCGGCGTACTGGTCGCGACAGACGGCTTTGCTGCCTTCTTCGACGGGGCGGTTGCGCTCGGTGCTGCGCCCAAGGCGGTCACGAACTGGCTCAACGGCAGCATCCTTGCCGCCATCAACGCGCGTGCACTGAGCTTTGCGGGCGGTGTTGGGTTTGTAGCAACGGCTGGCCATCGGATCCTGCCCGCAGCCATCGCGGAGCTGCAGAAGCTGGTGGACGACAACACCATCTCCAGCACCGCGTCGCGGACGGTCTTCGAGAAGATGCTCACGACCGATGCCGCGCCGGCCACGATTGTGGAGCGCGAAGGGCTCCGTCAGGTCAGCGACACGGGTGCCATCGACGCGATCATCGACGAGGTGCTCGCTGCCAACCCGAGCGAGGTCGAGCGCTACCGCGCCGGCCAGCTGCCGCTCTTCGGCTTTCTCGTTGGCCTTGCGATGAAGGCAAGCAAGGGCAAGGGCGATCCAAAACTGGTGAATGCGCGCCTGCGGGCGAAGCTCGATGGAGGTGCATGATGGCGGTGTTGGTGGAAGCTGTACGGTGGAAGGGTGACGCAGAGACAGGGCTGCTTGAGCTGCTCGAGCAGCGGTTGCTCCCGCTCGAAGAGACCTACCTTACCTACGACTGCCCCATCGCTGCGGCCGGTGCCATCACCGACATGGTCGTACGCGGTGCGCCGGCGATCGGGCTGGCCGCGGCCTATGCGGCCGTTCTCGCAGCGCAGCCGCGGAACCTCGCAAAGCAGTCCTTTGAGGCTGCGCTGCAGGTCATCGCCGATTCGCGGCCAACGGCTGTGAATCTCCACTGGGCTGTTGACCGGGTGCAGCGGCTCGTTGCGGTCCGTGGGCTCGACGCCTCGGCGCTGCTCGATGAGGCGCGTGCCATTGGGCGCGAAGACATCGCTGCGAACCGTGCGATGGGCGATTTTGGTGCGGCCCTCGTCCCAGGTCCGGCCGTGCGCATGCTCACCTACTGCAACACCGGCTCGCTCGCGACCGCCGGCTATGGGACGGCGCTTGGCGTTATCCGCTCCATCCATGCGCAGGGCCGTCTCGCGCGGGCCTATGCCTGCGAGACCCGCCCCTACCTGCAGGGTTCGCGCCTGACGATGTGGGAGATGCATCGCGAGGAGATTCCCTGCACGCTGCTCACCGACAACATGGTCGCTGCGATGATGCGGGCCGGCGAGATCGATGCGGTGGTTGTGGGTGCAGACCGCGTGGCCCTCAACGGCGACACGGCCAACAAGATCGGGACCTATGGCGTGGCCGTCATCGCCAAGCACCACGGCATCCCCTTCTACGTCGCGGCGCCGATCTCGACGCTGGACCTGAGCATGGCCTCCGGCGCGCTGATTCCCATCGAGGAGCGGAGCGCCAAGGAGGTTACCGAGGTGCGTGGCGTGGCGGTGGCTCCGCCCGGCATCTCGGTGCGCCATCCGGCCTTTGATGTGACGCCCGGCGAACTGATCACAGGGATCATCACGGAGCAGGGCGTTGCGACCGCGCCCTACGAGGCGAGCCTGACCGCCATGAAGGCCCGCGCCTAGCGGGGCGTGGGTGCTGCAGGCGCGGCAGCCGCGCCGAGCGCCTTTGGCATGACGGGGCGGATGCCGCTGTTGTGCATGCGGACGGCCGCCGTCTTTGCGCGCAGGTCATGGTTGAGCGCCTTTGCACCGGTGATCTGTTGCACCTGCAGGCTGGGGCGCTTGAGCTGAAGGGCCCTGTCGAGCGCCGCGGGCCTGTTGATGGCCGCGCCCGAGCCGGAGCCATCTTCTACGATCGCTTCAGGCGGCCTTTGCGCGTCGGGGAGGAGCGGCGCAGGGCGGGAGGGCGCGGAGGCCTCCAGCTCAGAGCCCTCTGCCGCCCGCTGTTCGTCTGCGCTGGCCTTCTTGCCGCGGCAGCCCGCGACGCAGAGCAACAGGAGGCTGATGGCGATTAGGTTCCGGAGCATTGGCTCAATCCCGTCGGGCAGAGGTCGCCGCCGCAGGCGTCTTGGACGCAGTTGTTACAGGCAGGCTCGTCGCTGATGCAATCGCTGAGGCAGCTCTCGTCGCCGTTGCAGTCGCTGGTGCACTCTTCGCAGGGGATGCTCGAGAAGACGGGGTGGCCGGGGAAGGCCGCCTCGAATTCGCAGCTGCAGCAGCTGGAGTAGGGGCCGGTGGTGCAGTTCTGGTCGCTGCCGCAGGTGGCAAGCGCGTCGAGCTTCTCCTTGCAGCCGGGCGATGCGGCAGACTCGCAGCTGTTGAGGCAGCCGATGTCGTTGTCGCAAGAGCGGCGGCAGACGCGAAGGCTGTCGCAGCTCTCGCCCGAAGTAGCCAAGGAGCAGATACCGAGGTCTTCGGTGCAGCCGCTCAAAAGCGCGAGCCCGAGCGCGAATGCAGAGCGGAGCAGAGGTCGGCGGTTCATGGGTGCGGTCCGGAGCATCGAGGAGGAGGGCTGGGCTCTAGCAGAAGCCGGATGCGGGGGGCAATGCGACGCACCCGCTCGCGCCGGGCCAGCCGTCGGAGGCAGCCTCTCCGCCTTCGTTGTCTAGCCAGAGCGCGGCACTGCCGGGGTAGGCTTCGAGGAGCTGTCGTCCCGCGTCAGGGCCGAGCACAAAGCAGGCGGTCGCCAGTGCGTCGGCCAACGCGCAGGAGGCTGCGATGATGGTGACGCCGCCCCGCCAGGGCGCGGGATAGCCGGTGCGTGGGTCGAGAAGGTGGTGGTAGCGCTGCCCGAGGTGCTCGAAGCCGGCTTCGTAGCTCCCGCTCGTGGCGATGGCTCCGCGCTGGAGGTGGAGCCTGCCGTGCAGGTCGCGGCCTTGTCCGTCCTGGATTCCGACCAGCCAGCCGGCTCCGTCGTCGCGCCCTCGGATGTCGCCGCCTGCATCAACGAGGAAGCTGGTCGCTCCGGCGGCCTCCAGCGCCTCGCAGGCCAGGTCGACAGCTGCACCT
>CAIQPA010000153.1 GCA_903873545.1 uncultured delta proteobacterium | reverse complement strand
GGCGCCGCTCGCCTATGCGCAGCAGCTCAGCGCGGCCGGAGAGCCCGTGTTGACGGTGGATGCCCGCAGCGGCGTCGCAGCGACGGTCTCTGCCTGGAACAGCGCCCACACCGGGATCGTCGCGGAGGTACCGGAGTGCGATGGCGGCGGAGGCGGCGGATTTGATACGGGCACATCGAGTGATGTCTTGCCATGGGACGACACGGGAACAACCGGCAGCAACGACACGGGAAATGGCGACGGAACAACCGTGGTCTGCGACGGGGCGGATTGTGAGGCGGTGGAGGGCGGTTCGGCGCCCCGTGAGAAGAAGTTGGGCCTCTTCGGCTGCTCCGCCGGCGGTTCGGACGCGGGCCTGCTCGCTGCAGTGGGGATGCTCGCGATGCTGGCCACGCAGCGGCGGCGGCGGCGCTAGCTTCCGCACAAGTTGCCTTGCCTGCGGCCTCGTCGTAGGCTGCGGGCGATGAGTACGAACCGCCTCAACCTGACTGCGCGCGACTACACGGTCGCCTGGCTCCTCAACCTCCTCCACACGCAGGGGCTCATCTCGCCCAAGCAGGAGCAGGATGTCATGCGGCAGGAGCGGGTGCTGCGCGAGAAGACGCTGCGGCGGCGGGTAGATGATGTGCGGTCGCGGCAGGGCGCGGTGGCGACGGCCTCGCCCGTGGAGATTGTGGAGGCGGCTGCGCTGACAGGGCTCGATGGACGGCCGCTCAACGAAGACCGGCTGATGGAGATTTTTGCCGCCGAGGTGGGGATGCGGTTTGTGCGCATCGACCCGCTGAAGCTCAACGAGCGGCTCATCACCTCGACCATGAGCCGGCCCTTTGCGAAGCGGCATGTCTGCGTGCCCATCGCCAAGCTGGAGAGCGGACGGGTGGTGGTGGCCGTCGACAACCCCTTTGAGCTCGACCTGCAGGAGGCGCTCCGCGGGCTGCTGCCGGGCGGGTTCGAGGTTGTGCTGGCGAGCCGCAGCACGCTGCTGACGACCATCAACGATGTCTATGGCTTCCGGAGCGCTGTGAACGCGGCGGAGCGGTCGTTCGGCGTGACGACAGACCTGGGCAACCTCGAGCAGCTGGTGAAGCTGACGGCGACGGGCGACGAGGTGGAGGCCAGCGACCGCCACGTGGTGAACGCGGTGGAGTTCCTGCTCAAGTATGCCTTTGAGCAGCGGGCGAGCGACATCCACATTGAGCCCAAGCGGGATGAGTCGCAGATTCGGCTCCGCATCGACGGCATCCTGCATCCCATCTACCGGCTGCCGCGGGTGGTCCACACCGCCGTGGTGTCGCGCATCAAGACGCTGGCCCGCATGGACATCGCGGAGCGGCGGCGGCCGCAGGATGGGCGGCTCAAGACCGAGCTGCAGGGGCGCGAGACGGAGCTGCGTGTTTCAACGCTGCCGGTGGCCTTTGGCGAGAAGGTGGTCATCCGCATCTTCGACCCGCAGACGCTGCTGCTCGACCTCGAAGGGCTCGGCTTTTTTGAGACGGAGCTGAACGCCTACAAGTCCTTCCTGCGCCACACGACAGGCCTGATTTTGGTGACGGGCCAGACGGGCTCGGGCAAGACGACCACGCTCTACTCGACGCTCAAGCTGCTGAGCGGGCCCGATGTGAACATCACGACGGTCGAGGACCCGATCGAGATGGTCTACGAGCCCTTCAACCAGACGCTGGTGCAGCCGAAGATCGATGTGACCTTCGCCAACGCGCTCCGGACGGTGCTGCGGCAGGACCCGGACATCATCATGGTGGGCGAGATCCGGGACGAAGAGACGGCGCAGATGGCGGTGCAGGCTGCGCTCACGGGCCACCTCGTCTTGAGCACCGTGCACACCAACGATGCGCCCTCTGCCATCACCCGGATGCAGGATCTGAAGGTGCCGAATTTCCTGCTGGCCTCGACGCTGGTGGGGGTGATGTCGCAGCGGCTCATCCGGCGCATCTGCGACAACTGCAAGCGGCAGACCTTCCTCACCGAGGAGCAGATTGCGCTGCTCGGCATCACGCTGCCGGCCGATGCGCCGACGCGGCTCCCGGTCTGGTATGGCGAGGGGTGCGTGAGCTGCCGCCACACGGGCATGCATGGTCGGACGGGCGTGTTTGAGGTGATGCCGGTCGATGGTCGCATCAAGCAGCTGATCAGCGACGGAGCCGATGCCAATGTGATCCGGCGCGAGGCCATCGCCAACGGCATGGTGACGCTGCGTGAGTCGGCAATCCGCAAGCTGGCGACGGGGCACACGACCTTTGAAGAGGTGCTTTCGGTCGTCGGGGCGGGGTAGCGATGATGGACTTTGCTGCCGTGCTGCATTCCCACCTTGCGGCCG
>CAIQPA010000152.1 GCA_903873545.1 uncultured delta proteobacterium | reverse complement strand
ACTTGGCGCCCTGACGGGCCGTCAGCTCCTTCATGTAGGGCAGCAGGCCGTCGCCAATTGCGCCGCCAGCCACCTCCGACCGGAGCGAGCGGAGGTAGCGCGGCTCCACGCCGCCGGCTCCTCCACCACCCGAGCGGCCGATATCGATCTTTGCGATCGCAGTCCGGCCTCGCTGAACCGGGATGACCTGACCGGAGAACTGTCCGCCCTCACCCGCGACCGTTACCCAGTGGTCGCCCACAGGAAGATCCTCAAGCGTTACGGGGCCATTGCCACGGGGCTGACCGTCCACGCTCACCGCCAAACCTGCCGGTGTCGTCTGAACCGTGAGCGACCCTTTGCCGTTACGGCTCATGCCGCTCCGGACCGAGTCGAAGAACTGCTTGTAGGCTTGGCCCGACGACTCGAGCGCCTCGCCGGCCGGATTCAGTGCCAGCGCCTTGAACAGCGTCGAGCGTGCCATCTCCTGGTCGTTGGCCTTGAACTGCGCCTCGGCCAGCTTGAAGGTCGCGTCGACGATGGGCGCAGCATCGCCGAGCTCCGACGCGTTCTTCTTGAACTTGTCGAGCGCCGTCGTGAGCAGTTCGGCAGCACCATTGAAGTCGCCGACCGCGATAAGGCCGATGCCCTTGCTGTAGTCCGAGGTCGCCTCGTCAAGGCCGGCGTTGCCCGAACTTCCCGCCTTCGCTGACAGGAGGTCGCTGGTGAACTTTACCCGAACCGTCTGCAGGTTCTGCTTGAGGCTCTCATTGATGCGCCGCGCCACGCTGTCGCTGGCGTCTCGGCCGAGCGGCGCAAGGTCCACGTAAAAGACATCGCTCGAGGCTTGCGCCTGCGCTGCTGACGGGGCGGCAACAATGCCCGCGCCCACGAGTCCGCTCATCAACAAGGCACGTGACAGCGCCAACGCTGCCGTCCGATGCAATCCGCCTGACATGGTCCGCTTCATTCGAAAGGCTCCTGACATTGCATGCACCTGAAAATTCCCGCGTAAAACACAGAGGAACTTACTGCTCGAGTGGAAGAAAGAAGATACCACGCTGGATCAGAGACCGTCAATGCGACACCTCGGAAATGCGCCCATCCGCGAAGGCCTACCTCGCCGCTCGCTAGACGGGTCTGCCGCGCGCGAGTATCGACGCCAGACTCTCTGCTACCCCTTTTCGGAATGGCCTGCGTGACTTCATCGCTCTCCAGACCCTCGCTCGACGAGATCGCCGTCGCGGTGCTCAGCGCGATTGCGCCGCTCGGCCACCCTGTGGCGGAGAGATATGTGCGGTCGATGCGTGCCATCGCGGTCACCCAGGCTGGACCAGAAGAGAGCTTTGATAACGGCAAGCAGGCTGATTGGGTCTACTTGGGGCTCGCTGCCATGTCGCCGCGCGAACGGGACCTCGCCTGTCTCCGCGATGCAACCGCCGCAACGCCGCGGCTCACGCTTGCACGGCTCTCCGAGGAGCTCGCAACAAGCGGTCCGCTCCGTGGCTGGGCTGCCCTGATCGCCGCGGCAAGGCAGCAGCAGCTCGCCGCCTTCGCGGCCGCGTTGGAGCCCTTTCGCGGCAGCGGCTCGCCGCTCGAAGCGCTCTTTCCAGTCGTCGAAGCGTTCATGAACAGCGTGGCCGCGGCGCAATCGCAGGTGGAGCCGAGCAGCCCGCTGATGGCAGTCTCAGCCATTGCGCCAAGGATCCAGCCTGCGTCGGCTCCGCCCCCTGCTCCTTCTCCCGTCGCCACGAAGCCCGAGCCCGTCGCAGCGAAGCCTGAGCCCGAGCCGGTTTCCGAACCTACGCCGCGCAGCGCCGAGACTAGGCCGGCGCCGGCGCGAAGCCTTGCGGAGACGGTGACAGATCTCGAGGCAACTGCTCGCAAGACCACAGACCGGCAGGCGCGGGCCGCGCTCTATCACCGCATCGGCCTGCTCCATGCCGAGCAGCTCGGCGCACCGCGCAGCGCCCTGGAGAGCCATCTGCTTGCCTTCATGCTCGACGCGCGCCCCTACGACCACTTTGTGGCGGTGGAGCAGGCCTGCCGAGCGATGGATCGCCACAAAGATCTTGTCCACATCTACCAGTCGGCAATCGAAGCACTGCAGGATGGCGCTGCCTATCCGGTCTCTGCGGCGGAGCTGCTCTGGCGCTGCCTGCAGACGCAACAGCACAACCTGCTCCGAGAAGCAGACGCCGCAGATACCGCGGCACGCCTAGCAACGGAGCCTTCGTCCGACGAAGCAGTGCTTCGACGGCTGCTGGTCTGGACCCAGGAACAGCGCCCGACGGACGATGCGCTGATGGCGCTCGTCTCCTCGCGGCTGCCCTCGCCCTAACGCCCACCAACCCAACAATGGGTGGTGGGAGTGCGTGGAACTACTGACCCTTGAGCTGCGACAGGCGGTCGAGGATGCGGGCGCTCGCCGACGCATCGACCTCCACCGAAGGCTGGGCCTGCAGGTGAAGGAGTGCACGCGCCTCCATCTGCCGCACCATGTCGGCAAGGTCGGTGCTCGCAAAGGTGCGCATCTCGAGCTTGGTCTCGGGACCCTCGCTGAGACCCTTGCGCATCCGGACAACCATCTCCTCTTCGTGGGTGAGGGTGGTCGTCTCAATCTTCGTAGTCGTTGTGACTTGCTTGACGCTCTGCTTGTTCGTCATGATTTCCTCCAACGACGGCCGATGCTGGCCGCCAAACGATCGAAAGGTAAAGGCCACCCGACGGGTTGCCAAATTTTTTGAGGCCTGCAACGCAGTCCGCTCTCTTCGCTTCATCCAAAAGGGGCCGAAACCCATGCAAGAACTGATTGACCGCTACTGCCGCTTCGACCGCACCGGCGCCGATGGCGTCCGCTACCAGACCATCACCGCAGTTGCGCTCGTTGAAAACGGGCTGCTCCACAAGATTCCTGCGGCGATTGTTCCCTTTGTCCGGACCGGGCCGCTCGCCATCGTCTGCGATGCCATCACCCGCGCCATCGCAGCCGATGCCCTCGACGCCCTCCTGCAGCAGGCAGGCTTTGATACGGTGCTCTTCGAGCTCGCCCCTTCGCCGGGCGAGGAGCTCCCCAACTGTGACGATGCGACCATCGACCGGGTGGCCGCGCTCCTCGCTACTGCCGACTTCGGGTTCGCGATTGCTGTCGGCGCCGGCACCCTCAACGACCTCGTCAAGATGGCCGCCCACAGGCGCAGCATCCCCTACGCCTGCGTCGCCACCGCGCCGAGCATGAATGGCTTCACCTCCTCCATCGCCGCGATCCTCTCGGACGGGGTCAAGACGACGCAACCCTGCACGCCGCCCATCGCGGTCTTTGCAGACCCCGTCATCCTGGCCGCTGCGCCCTACCGCATGATCGCCTCCGGCATCGGCGACCTCTACTCCAAGCCGGTCAGCAACGCAGACTGGCGGCTCGCGCATCGCCTTCTCGACCAGCCTCACAGCAGCATCGTCATGGAGATCGTCGAGGCCGGCTCTGCCCTGCTCGATGGCGTTGCGGAACGGCTCCCGGCGCGCGACCTCGACGCCGTGGCCAAGCTGGCCGGCGCACTCATGCTGTCGGGGCTCGCGATGCAGGCGGCAGGCAACAGCGGACCGGCCTCGGGCGGCGAGCACCTCATCTCGCACTACATCGACATGACCTCGGTCGCCTTCGGAGAGAGCCACGACTTCCATGGCTGCCAGGTCGCCGTGGGCACCATCGTCACCTCCCGCCTCTACGAGTACCTCGCGGCGCAGGACCCGGCCAGCTTCGACATCGAGGCCCGCGTCGCAGCGCTCCCCAGCTGGGAAGAAAAGTCTGCCGCCATCGATCGCGACTTCGGGCCCCTCGCCCCGGCCGTCCGAGAGCACGCGCGGAAGATCCATCCCACGCCCGAAGCGCTCCGCGCACGCCTCACGCGACTGCGCGACAACTGGGACTCCATCATCGCCGATGTCTCCACGACGCTGCGGCCCTCGTCTGAGCTCGAGGCCGAGCTCATCTCGGCGCAGTGCCCTACCCGCTTCCCCGAGATAGGTGTCGCGCGTGAGCGGGCCCGGAGAGCGGTGGTGCTTTCTCGCGACATCCGGGCCCGCTTCACCATCCTCCATCTCGCAGCCGACCTCGGCCTGCTCGAGCCCTTCGCCGACCTCGAGATGGCGCGGGCCTTCGGCTAACCGGCGAGCGCGCGGATGAGGTCGGCGCCGCGCGGCGTCTTGCCGACGACCCGCACCTTGCGACGCTGCTTCGAGACCACCTCGAGGTGGAGTTCCACGTCGAGGAGTTCTGCCACCGCGCCGATCCGCTCGGGCCACTCCACCAGGGCGGCGCGCGCAGCGGTGTCGAGGAGCGAGAGCTGCGGCAGGCGGGCATCGGAGAGCCGGTAGAGGTCGGCGTGCAGCAGGGCACCGCGCAGGTAGTAGTGCTCGATGGCGTAGGTCGGCGAGGCCACCTCCTCTGCGCCATCGGAGGGCCAACCCAGCTTGCAGAGCGCCGGAACGAGGCGGGCAGTGAGCGTTGTTTTGCCCGCGCCGACCTCGCCGACCAGGCCGATCCAGAGCGTGTCGTGGCCTACGCTCGGAGGTGCCGTCACGGCATCGATGGCGGCGGCCAACCGGTCAGCAAACCGGCCCGTGGCAACGAGCGAGGCGAGCGATGCTTCGCAGACAGGTGCAGGCCCCGCGGGGTTCACGCGCCCTTCGCTCGCCTGTCAGCAAACCATCCCTGGCTCACTGGACAATGAAGGGGAAGGCGATGTTCATCGGCAGGTCGTTGAAGGCCGGGAAGCGGATGGCGCGGAAGGTCCGGATCATGCAGAGCTCCAAGGTCTTGGAGGAGTCGCCGGCGCTCTCGAGCCGCACATTGAAGACCTTTCCATCGGCCCGGACCGACCAGTTGACCGTCGCGCCCTTGAAGTCTGGGTTGGCGCGGAGTTCGGCGCCGAAGCAGCGCTGCATGCGCGGCAGATTGGTGCGGAGCGTGGTCTGGATCTCGTCGTTGGTCAGCTTCCGCGGCGGTCCGGCCGCTGCAAGATCCATCGCGGCGAGGTCCTCTTCGGGCTCCTCGGAGGGGAGCCCCTCGGGCACCGATCCGACGGTCGGGTCGGGCCTTTGGAAGAGCTCGGCCACGAGCGCGCTGTCGGCGGCCAGGGCCTGATAGGTGGGCTTCTTCACCTCGAAGACCTGATCGAGCGTGGGGCGAACAAGCTTCCCGTACTCGATGATGCGGGGTGCAGGCCGGAGCTTGAGGTAGGCCGCAAAGCCACCAGCCGCGATGAGAAGGAGCAGCACCACGACGACAGAGGCAGTGCGGACCGCCTTGCGTCCGATTTCGCTCCGCTGCTCACCCTTTGCCAGACGACGCTTCTCGCGGCGGGGGATGAAGTCGAGCACAAAGTCGCCGAAGGCCGGGACATCGATCAGCAGCGAACTCTCCTTCTTGTAGAGGTCGAACACGCGGGTGTTTTCGTCGATCTCTCCGGCCTCTAGCTGCCGCTCGACCTCTGACTGCGGGTAGGGGCCGAAGTCGCGGCCCCGCTTCTGAATGACCCAGCGCGGCTCATCGAGGACCCCATGCTTGCCCGAGCTGCTGTGCTGCGGATGGCTGCTGCCCGAGGGCGGGAGCTGCGCCGGCGGGACGCTGGATACACTCGCGCGGCTGGCAGGCTCGGGGAAGGCAGAGATGATGACCGAAGAGTTGCGGCGGAAGGCGGGTGAGTCGCCGCTCTGCGGGCCCTGCGAGGGCAGCGCATTCAAGCTCTGAAAGACAATGCCGAGCGCATAGGAGAAGTCGTCAGCGCTGGCGATCCGGGAGCTCGGGTCGTGCGCGAGGCAGGTCTCGAGCAGCGCCCGCATCTCGGGCGTGAAGCGGCTGCTGATCTCCTCGAGCAGGGGGAGCATCTGGTCGTGGGTCGGATGGGTTCCGGCTGCCAGCGCGATGGTCAGGACACCGAGCGCATAGAGGTCGGAGGCACGCGAGTTCTCCGAACCGCCCTCCCAGAGTTCGGGCGCGACATAGGCGCTCTGCGCAAACATCTCTTCGCGATGGGCGGAGGCGAAGAGCAGTCGCGCATAACCAACGTTGACCACCTTGATGCGGCCATCGGGCTGCACAAAGATGTTCTCGCTTGTCAGGGCGCCGTGCGGGCCGACCCGATGCAGGATGGCGAGGGCCGAACTGACGCTCGAGAGCAGGTTGAAGATGGAGCGGAAGGAGAAGGTGGCGCCGCGGGCGATCCGGACATCGAGCGCAGAGCGGAGGGTCTGCCCATCCACATACTCCACCACAAGAACGGTCCTGCCTCCGGCACGCGAGGTGCCGTAGAACCGCTGCAGGTTCGGGTGCATGACGCCGCAGAGCTGGTCGAGCTCGTTGGCAAAGAGCGGCACAATGGCCTCGACTTCGGCAGAGAGCAGCTTCGCCACGACCGCGCCGAAGCGTGGGTGTTCACCACGATAGCTCTCTCCACCTGCCGACTGGCCGAGGAACTCGGTGATGCGGGTTCCGTCGTCGAGAACGGTCCCGAGGGGAAGCGAAGGCGGGTGCAGTTCAGCGGCCATCTACGAGCCGCCGGCTGGCGCGAAGGAGAGGTCGGCGACCCACTTGCCGGCCTCCTGTCGCCAATGGGTCTGAACCGTCCGGCCATCCCGGAGTGTCGCCTCGAGCGTGACCTGATCCTTGGACTCCTTCAACCGCTTCACCGAGGCGATGGCGCGGGGTGCGGGGACACCGGCGGCAGCCAGAACGGCGCGACGGGCGGCAGCGCCTTCGAGCTCGGGTCCAAGCGCGGCGATGGCAGCATCAAGCTGCTTGTTCGACGAAGCGGAAAGGTAGCTGGTCACGCCCGGGTCGCCGCTGAGCAGCGCATAAAAGAGCTCCCGCTCTGCACTCTCGGGCGAGCCTGCAGCGTTGGGGTCTCCTCCAAAACAGCCGACGAGCAGCAGAGACAGCAGCGGAAGCAGTGCTGCTGTGGTGCGCAAGCGGCTCGTCGAAGCCTTTGCCTTGTTGGAGACGATAGAATACATTTCAAACTTCCTACGAGAGCAAGGCGGAAATCGTCAAGATGAAGCACCTGATTCGCAGAATGACCTGCCTGCTGCCATTGCTGTTTGCGATGGCCTGCGACCAGCAGGCGCCGACCGACTCTCCGGAGGGCGGCCTCAACAGTTTTGCTGCCGCTCTCTTCGCGCAAGATTCAGCCGGGCTTTGGCGTACGCTCTCGCCGGAGACGCAGCAACTCTTTGCCGCCTCCTACGCCTCGCTGGTGAAGACCAAGACGCTGATCGCCAGGCTGCCGGCTGCGGATCAGGCAGCGGCGGCCAGCAAGACCGGGGTCGCAATCCTCGAGCGGGTCTCCTCCCCCGAGCAGCTCTTTGCCGAGCTCCTCTACAAGGAGAACATCCCCTCCGAGGCCGCCTTCGTAGATGGCATCAAGGTGGTGGATGCGGTGCAGACCGATGGCACCCACGCCACCCTCGTGACCACCTCCCATCAGGTCTATCAGATGGTCCGCGCCATGGATGGAAGCTGGCGCGTCGGCTCTCCCGTGCACGAGGCGCTCACCAAGGCGCTCGCGCAGGTCGAGGCCAATCGATCCAACGTGGAGGCGGCGGTGGAGGCCTTCGGGAGCACCAACCGCGGCACCGATGCGCTCCTCGACCTCGTCAAGCGGGGCGGCTCCGCTGCCGGCTCGGGCGCCGGCTCGGGTTCAACCCGCTAACGGCGTTGCGGCGGCGCACTCCGGTGCAGGTCGCGCGGCGTGCAGCTGGTCTTGAACTGCCCACTCCATCGTTCCGCCTGCGGCTTGGACAGCCCCGCACGCTCACGGAGCGAGGTCGCATCGGGTAGGCCGCCGGCCGCTGCATGCTGCAGCAGTTTTGCAGCGGTCGCGGGCGGCACGCCAAGCAGCGGCAACAGCTCGTCATCGACGGCCCACCAGCAGTGGGGCGGCCCCTCCGCGGCGAGGGCGGCCGCTGTGTGACCGCGCCAATCCGTCGGCTCGGCCCGCTCGAGCCGGCCTGCCCGCTCGCGCACCGCGATGGTCGGTGGTGGAGGAGCGGCGCGATCTACCGCATCGGCGGCCGTGCGCGGGCGGACCAGCAGCGCGAGAAAGAGGAGCGTGGCAAAGAGTTCGCGCTGGGCGCGGCGGGAACGGGCGTCGGACATGAGACCTCCTGGGACCTCTCATTGTCGGCATCCGACCCCCGATTGTTGCAGCGGTCAGCGGTCGGCGCTCCGCCAGCGCGCCGCATCGGGGTGGCGGCGCACCCATTTTACCCAATAGTTGGCGGCCTGCTCTCTGCCCCAGCGCCAGGATTCGGCGGCATTCCCGGTTACCCGACCCAGCTCCTCCTGCGCAGCGCGCCGGACGGCGAGATCTCGGTCGCCAGCCAGCGGGGCGAGGCTCGTCGCATACCCATGCGCCGACCCCGACGGCTCGGCGCCCCGCGCTGCCAGGCCAGCCTTCCGGATGGAGAGCCAATCGCGGCCCGCGACCTGGGCGATCCGGGCGCGCCAACGCGCCGCCCGGTCTGCGCGCGCGCCGGCGTCATCGCCCTCCGCGCCTTCGGGCTGCCAGAGCAGCAGGAGCCGAAGTGTCGACTCGGCCGCCAAGGCGACCGGTAGATCATCGCTTTCGACGAGTCCGGCGACCCGGGGGAGCGCCGAGAGCGCATGCGCCCGGGCGATCCCCTCCAGCGCGACGAGGCGGAGGTCTGCCTCCTTGCCGGAGAGCCTGACCACAGCGCTTCGCGACAGCGCTGAGCTGAGGATCGCCTCGGCCGACGGACCACCCACCTCTCCGAGCGCAAGCAGGATGGCCCGCTGCACCCGCGGCTCCTCCTCACTCTCCATGCGGTCAGCGAGCAGCGGGGCGACACGGGGTGGCGCCAGCGCAGCGGCGGCAAAGACCGCTGCCTCCCGCACGCGCGCCACAGGATCGCTCAGCGCGGCGAGAACGGCCGGCGCCTGCTCCTCGCCGCCGAGCCAGGCGATGCGCTCCAGCGCGGCCACCCGTACCTCCGGCGCCTTGCCGTGGGCAAAGAGCGCGGCCTGCTTGAGCCGGCCTTCGCGGATGCCCTCGAAGGTCTCCACACCAGGGAGGATGCGGGAGCGGTTCGCGCAGCCAGCACCCCGATCGGCGCGGCCGCAGTAAATGCGGATGTGGAGGTGATCGTCATGCGGGATCTCACGGCCCGGCTGCATCAGCATGGAGGCCGCCCGCTGCACCACCTGCGGTGGCTCGCCAAGCTGACGGGCATGGCCGAGCAGCAGGGCGCGGAGCGGGTCGGAGATGAAGAGATACTCCATCTGCACCTGCGGGTCGGTGGCGAGCGACCGCACGAGGAGCCAGTTCCGGGCCACGTCGAAACGATAGAAGCCATCGAAGTCGCGACTGCGACCGCTGCCGTCGAACCGGACAAGGTCGGGCAGCAGCACAGGGCGCCCGCGCGGGTCGGTCGCATAGAAGGCGAGGTCGGCATCGCGGCCGGCGTTGTGGCTCACCGAGTAGGGGATGTCGCCACCCTCGCGGCGACCGATGTTGCCCACGCCGAGCACCGCGCCGGGCGAGGCCGCAGCGACGGCGTCGGAGGCCGAGACGATGGCGCCGATGAGCTCCTGCGTACCGTAGAGCAGCTTGCGCGAGAGCTGGCGCGGGAGAACGGCGTAGTGCTCGCCCGGAAGCGGCAGCGGTCGGGCGCTGACGATGAAGCCGTCCTGCGCCGTCCCCACCGAGAGGCTTCGTCCTTTGGGCTCATCCGGCAGGTAGGGGAAGAGCCGCTCACGACCCCGCTTGACCATCTCCTGCTGTGCCGCGCGCGGTGCCGTCGCGAGGCCGAAGAGGTCCCAACCACGATCCGTCGAGGCCGACGCGGACGGCGCGACCAGCACCGACAGGCAGATCACGAGCAGCGCCATGGAGAGACTGCGTGCAGCCTCCCACATGCCGCCAAGACGGCCGCGCTGTTCCACTCCGATTGCCATGCCCGCTAACTATCCCATCGGAGCGCCGCGAGCCAATGTTGGACAGCGTGGCGGCGACCTACTTGCCCCGCATCGCTCCTTCCGACTATCGAGCGCGCCCTCAACCAGCAGCAGGAAATCAGATGAGCCAATCCTACATCATCGGCGTCGCGGGCGGGAGCGGGAGCGGCAAGAGCACCGTGGCTCGCACCATCATCGAGGCCATGCTGCCCGGCAGCTGCGCCATCATCGACCACGACTCCTACTACCGCGACTTCAGCCACCTGAACTTCGAGGAGCGGGCGGCGCTGAACTTCGACCACCCGGACGCGCTCGAGACCTCGCTGCTCGCCAGCCACCTCGACGAGCTCCGCGCGGGCCGCTCCTTCGAGAAGCCGGTCTACGACTTCCGAACCCACACCCGCACCCCCGTCACCTCGACCGTCGCCCCTGCCCGCACCGTCGTCGTCGAGGGCATCCTCGTCCTTGCCAGCCCCGAGCTCCGCGCCAGGTTCGACCTGATGATCTTCGTCGAGACCGATGCAGACATCCGGCTCATGCGTCGGATGCGGCGCGACATGGTGGAGCGGGGGCGCTCCTTCCTCGACGTCCGCGACCAGTACTTCGCAACCGTCCGCCCCATGCACGAGCAGTTCGTGGAGCCGAGCAAGCGGCATGCCAACATCCTGCTACCCGAAGGGGGCCAGAACACAGTGGGCATCAACCTGATTACACAGGCGCTGCTCTTCCGCGCCCACCCTCGGAACGTCTCCGAGGTCTAGGCCGGGTCGGGCGTCCACTCGGCCCAGGCATTGGGCGTCTCCCAGATGCGGAGACGCACCACCGTGACGCCGGTACCCGCGAGCAGTTCGTTCGCCTTCACCGCCAGCTCGGCCGCGATGTTCTCTGCCGTCGGCGGTGCCTCCATCCAGTAGATCGGCCTGCCGAGCGCCTCGTTGGAGGCGGCGATGGCGAGCGCGGCCGGGTCGCTATCGCCGCGCATCAGGATGGCGGTGTGGTCCCACTGCGCATCAACCCAACCGCCGACGCGCTCCTTGATGACGCCGAAGTCGACGATGCGGCCGAGCGCGTCGAGCGAGGGTGCGTGGCAGGTCACCTCCGCCACATAGCGGTGGCCGTGGAAGGCGCGGCAGCGTCCCTCGTGGTTGGGGATGCGGTGCATGGCATCCCATTCAATCCGGCGTGTGCAGACGAGCATGAAACCTCAGCGTTAGATAGGCGCGGCAGAACTAGTGCCACGCTGCAGGAGGCGCAAACTTCGCCGCGACTCTCGACATCACCGGCTCCCCCTTCTACCGCCACTGTCTCTCTTGGAGTCTTCGCAAACCACCGTGCCGCACCACCCCCTCACAGACAGCCATGGACGCCGCGTAGACTACCTCCGTCTCTCGGTGATCGACCGCTGTAACCTGCGCTGCTCCTACTGCATGCCAGCGGAGGGGATGCGGTTTGCTCCGCGGCGCGAGCTGCTCACCGACGACGACATCCTCTTTGTGCTCCAGGAGGCGGCAGCGCTTGGCTTCACGCGGCTCCGCATCACTGGGGGCGAGCCCCTGCTGCGGCCCGGACTGGCGCAGCTTGTTGCGCGCATCACGACAGAAACGCCCTTCGACGCACCGGCGCTTACGACCAACGGGCTGCTTCTCGCAGAGCAGGCTGAGGCGCTCGCTGCGGCGGGGCTGAGCCGCGTCAATGTGAGCATCGATTCGCTCCGCCCCGACCGCTACGCCGTGATTACGCGCAACGGCCTCATCGACAAGGTCTGGCGCGGCATCGAGGCCGCCACGGCGGCCGGGCTCGGTCCGATTCACATCAATACGGTGCTGTTGGAGGGCTTCAACGAGGATGAGGTGGAGGGCTGGCTCGCGCTCGCTCGGAGCAACCCCTTCACCGTCCGCTTTCTCGAACTCATGCCGGTCGGCGAAGGCGCCGAACTCACGCGGCACGGCCGCTTTGCAAACCTCTCTGCGATGCGCGACCGATTGGTCGCGACGCACCAACTTGTGCCCTGCGCCTCCGACGGTTTCGGGCCGGCCCGTACCTGGCAGCAGCCCGGCGCTACGGGGAGCGTCGGCTTCATCACACCGCTTTCGCACGGATACTGCGACAGCTGCACCCGGTTCCGCCTCACGGCCGTCGGCGAGCTCCGCGCCTGCCTCGCCGATGACCGCCAGGTCTCTGTGCGTGAGGCGGTCCTCGGCCGCGATCGGGCCGCGCTCCGCGAGGGCTTCGTCGAGGCCGCCCGGACCAAGATTGTCGGCCACGCCTGGAACGTTGATTCGGTGACCCGCACCGGCATGTCGGAGCTTGGCGGATGACCGAAGGCATCACCATCCAGCTCACCTTCTACGGCCCGGCGGCAGCGCTCGCCGGGCAGCGTAGTCTGGGGCTCGAAGTGGCTGCGGGCACCACCATCGAGGGGCTGCTGCTGGTACTCCGCGAGCAACGTCCTGCCCTCGCAACACTCCTTCCCCGCTGCGCGACCGCCCTCAACGGGAGCCTTGTTCCCCCGGGGAGCCTGCTCGCTGGCGGGGACCGTCTCGACCTCCTCCCACCCGTTTCCGGAGGCTAGATGGAGAGCTCTCGCTGGGTGACCGACCAACCGCTGCTGATCGAACCGCTGCTCGCCGAGACGGAGGATGCCGCCTGTGGCGCACTCGTGGTCTTTGCCGGCACCGTCCGCGATCACCACGAGGGAAACCGGGTCTCGGCGCTCACCTACGAGGCCCACGAGACGCTCGCCGCCGAGGCCATTTCCACCATCGAGGCGCGCTACGAAGGCGAGGGGCTGCGCTGCCGCATCTGCCACCGCACAGGTGCCCTCGCGCTCGGCGACACAGCCGTCCTGGTGGTGGTCCGCGCGCCCCATCGGCGCGAGGCCTTCGCTGCCGCCGAGGCCGCGCTGGAGGCGGTGAAGCAGGAGGTGCCCATCTGGAAGCACGAGCACTATGCGGCCGGCGAGAGCCGCTGGCTCGACGGTCAACCGCTGCTGCCAATCGATGGAGACAACCATGCGTAACATCTCTCACAAACCCGACTCGCATCGCGTGGCCGTGGCCGCGACGTCGGTATCGATGCCGGAGTTCTGGGTAGGCCAGGTGCGCGCCCGCGCCCTCGCGAAGGGCGATGCGCTCGAGATTGCCCGCATTGCCGCTATCTCGGCCGCGAAGAAGACCTCCGATCTCATCCCCTTCTGCCACCAAGTCGCGCTCACCCACGTATCGGTCAGCTACCGGCTCGAGCAGGACTCCATCGGCATCGAAGTCTCCGTGGCTGCGGTAGCCGCGACGGGCGTGGAGATGGAGGCGCTGACAGCCGCCGCGATCTGCGCCATCACCCTCTACGACATCCTCAAGCCGCACACGTCCGACATCGCGATCGGGCCCACGCTGCTGCTGAGCAAGACAGGCGGCAAAGACAGCGAGGCCTGGCACGAGCGGCCGCTCCGGGTGAGCCTCCGCGGTGCCACGCTGGAGCGGGCGGAGCGCTGGTTCGGAGACCTCGCCACGCTGCAGGCCGCCAGCGAGGAGGAGGCCGATCTCACGGTCCAACTCCTCGCACCCGACGCCAACGGCGAACCGACGAGCGAAGGCGAGGCCGACGCAGGGCTGGAGCTGGCGATGCGGCAGTTCGCGACCCGCCGCCATCCCGCTGCCGCGGCCTGGCGCCTCGCTGCGGCACAGATCGGGCGCCGCACGGAGCTCCGCGTGGAGGAGCATGGCGGCCCGACGGACGAACTGCTCGCGGCGGTTGCGCCCGCGTTGGTGCGACGCATCCGGAGCCAGCAGCCATGATCTCCATCGACGAGGCCTTCGCCCACCTCGATGACCAGATTGGCCCACTCCCCGCGAGGCGCCTGCCGCTCCGCGAGGCGCTCGGGCGTGTGCTCGCCGAAGATGCCTTCGCACGTGTTCAACTTCCCCCCTTCCGGCAGAGCGCGATGGATGGATACGCCGTCGCCCTCGCCGACCTCTCCGATGCCGCCGGGCCGCTCCGTCTCGCGGTCACGGCAACCTCCGCTGCAGGCCCCGGCGGAACCGAGCCGCTCCTGCCGGGCAGCTGCCAACGCATCTTCACGGGCGCGCAGGTCCCAGAAGGCGCAGACCTCGTCATCCGACAGGAGGATGTGGTGCGGAGCGACGAGGGCTTCATCCACATCAGCGCGGATGCTGCCGCGCGGCAGCGGCGCGGCGCAAACATCCGCGAGGCCGGCGAAGAGCTCACCCGCGGCGCGTTGGTCGGCAGGAGCGGGCAGCGGCTCACCCACGGCGCCATCGGTGCGCTCGCAATGGCTGGCCTCCACACGGTCTCCCTGCACCGCGCGCCCCGCGTCGCACTGCTCGTAACGGGCGACGAGCTCCGGTCGGCCGATGGCGACCTCACGGCCGGCGAGGTCTTCGACGCCAACACGCCGCTCGTCACCGCCTGGGCTGCGGCGCGGGGCCTCGACCTGGTCGCCACCATCGCCCTCCCCGACGATGCCGACCTGCTCACCATGACCCTCGCGGAGGCAGCCGTCGACCTCATCATCACCACGGGCGGTGCCTCGGTCGGAGACCGCGACCACCTCCGCAGCTCAGCCAGCGCAGCCGGCTTCACAGAGCACTTCTGGGGCGTCGCGCAGCAGCCGGGCAAGCCCACCCTCTTTGCTACACGAGGCACCACGCTGCTGCTCGGACTGCCCGGCAACCCTGCCGCGGTCTTCGCAGGCCTCGCCACCTTCGGCGCCCGCCTCCTGAGCCGGCTCGAGGGCGAGCGCGAACCCGCGCCACGGTTCGCGCGCGGGCGCCTCGCAGCCGCGGTCCGCCCCAACCCCGCCCGCGACCTCTGGCTCCGCTGCAGCCTGTCGTTCGGCGACGAGGGGACCGCGCTCCTCAGCCCGCTCGTCCGCCAGCAGTCCCACATGCTCAGCAACCTGCTCGACTGCGATGCCATTGCCCGCATCCCCGCCTCGGCGGAGACGCTCGCAGCAGGCGCCGTCGTAGCCTGGCTCCGGCCTTAGCCCGCTCGCCGGCGCCGGCGCAGCAACGCCGCAATGGTCACCGCAAGCCAGCCGCTCGCCGCGCCGCCGGCGTTGCACCCGTCCGTGCCGCCTGCAGCCGTCGCAGAGGCGTCCCGCGCGCCCTGAAGCTGCTGCAGGGTGGTGGGCACCCGACCCGGCTGGACCGTCAATCCATCGCCGAGCGCATCGCCCGAGATGACATCGGACCGGCCCGCATCGGTGCCGGTGTCGGTACCATCCGCCGCATCGGCCGTGGACGCGTCTGGCCCTTCGGCGTCGCCTGCATCGAGGGCCACATCACCGCCTCCATCCAGCCCCGTTCCCGCATCGGGTGCCGCACCCGCATCGCAGGCGCCAACGTCAAAGCCCTCCACCGGCGCTTCGCCGAGCGCGGCCTTGGTCGCCTCGTCGTAGAGACCATCCTCCGCGATCGGCGCCTCCGGGTGATTGCGGTTCCAGAGCCGCTCAAAAGCCAGCAGGCTCAGCGACTGCAGCTCCGTGCTCTCAGCCACGAACTGCGCATCGCCCGTGAGCTCAAAGTGGGGTTCGTCGCTGGGGATCGGGTGCTCGAATCCGACCTCGAGCAGCGTGTTCCACCAGAAGTTGTAGGCCACCACATCGATCGCCCGACCGCCCTGGTGATTCGAAGTCCCCGGCACCGCTGCATTGAAGTTCGCGTCGCAGTTCTCCACATACCAGCGCGAGTAATACTGCATCGCGACGTCACGGTAGGCGGCCGAAATGGAGATGAAGTCCCGCTTCGCCAGCGCCGCCTCGCCGAGCGCCTGAAAGACCTCGGGGCGCATCGCCAGCGGCTGCGGACCTGCCGCATAGATGCATCCCGGCTCCCTGCAGGGCTGGTAGAAGATGAGCCGGCTATCGTCGATGCAGCGGAGCTCTTCGACGAGCTGCCGGCCGATGCCATCGACGAGCGCTTGCGGGTACTCGAAGCCGCTGTCGCACTGCCGCGCGCTCTCCAACGCCAGCTCTCGCATGGTCTGCCGATAGCCGGATCGGGTGAGCCCGGGATCGGGCGCGCAACCGGCCAGAAGCAGGAGGACGACGGCAGTTACGATACGCCTCATGAACGCTCCTTGGCCTTCCAGCCGGCCATCTTGAGCTGCCAGTCACCATCGCGGACCGCCAGCCTCGGACCGAGCCAACCGCCCAGCTCCGCCACTGCCGCCTCCAGGCCCGCAGGGGGGCGGAGCACCGCCATGCCGGAGCCGTTCAGCCGGTTGCGCCCCTCGTCGTAGGGCGCCGTCCAGAGTTCGCCAAACCAGCCCGCCACGCCCGACGCGCGGAGCGCATTCACGAGTGCCGCGGGCCGCGATGCGCCCTTGATGGGATACCAGACGACAACGGTTGAGCGTGGGTTCGATGCGGCCCAGGCGATGGCGCGCGTTGCTGTCAGCTGCCACTCCTCGCGGCTTGCAAAGGGAGGGTCGACAAAGAAGATATGCTTGCCGGGCGATGGCGCAGCGGCCCAGCCATCCTGTTCGAGCACCGTGACTCCGTCGGCGCCCCGCACCGCGCTCCGGAGCGACGCGCAGGCCTCGGGATCGAGTTCGTGCAGCAGCAGCGCATCTCCCGTCCGCATCGCCGAGATCGTCACCAGCGGCGACCCCACGAGACGCTCGCCCACCCGCCCCGCGCCGCACCCCTGCAGCTGTGCAAGCTTCGCGAGGCTCTCGGGTGCTCCGGAGAGGTCGCCAAGTTTGCCGAGCCCCTCCATCCATTCGCCCGTCGGGCCGCGCTGGTAGAGGCCGCGTCCCGCGTGGGTCTCGACCACGGTGAGGGGCAGGCCCTGCTGCGGTCGCGCGCCGAGCAGCGCAAGCCAGACCGCATGCTTCCAGACATCGCCAGCGTTACCGATGTGGTAGCGATGGTCGTAGCTTCGCTCAGGCGACTTGGGACGGCTCTCTAGCATGTCTGCGCTTTACTCGGCGGAGGCGCGAGCATCAAACATCACAGGCCGTTCGACTCCCACGCTTCGCATTGTTTGCCCACCCGCCGCAGCCATCGCTATGCTCGACGGCCATGAACCCTATCCGCCCCCTGCTTACCCTCGCCACCGCACTCCTTGTCGCCTGCTCGGGTGGCTCGGCACCGCCGCCGGCCCCCGCTCCGCAGCGCCCACAGGCAACACCCACGCCCGCGCTTCCCGCGGCTGCTCCTGCGACACCGGACGACATCGACGGCTGGGAGGCCGCCATCCTCTGCCTGCAGCAGGAGGGTTCCGGCTGTGCGACCGCGCTCCGACCACCGACGGAGGGGAGCGGTTCGGGCGACAGCGGCAGCGGTAGCGGTAGCGGCGACGCCCCGAACAACGACACCGCATCCTACCTCCGCGCGACCATGCTCCTTCGAGACGCCTGCACCCGTCGCTACGCGCCCGGCTGTGGTGCGCTTGCCGCCCAGCTCTACAACGACGGCCCGAACGGTGGCGCGGCGGGTCAGGCACGCGAGCTCGCGAAGCGCGGCTGTGAGGGACACCACCTCGCGAGCTGCTCGCTCCTCATCTCGCTCGCGCGGGGAGAGACCGATGAACTGACCTCCGCCGAGAGCTTCCTGCTGGCCCGCTGCAACGGCATCGTCCCGGAGGCCTGTGTCGCGCTCGGCCGAGCCTACGCCGCGCAGGCCATCCCGCAGGGCGACCGCGGCCTCATGAACGGGCTCTTCTCCCGAGGCTGCGAACAAAAGGTGGCCGACGGCTGCGCAGAGCTGGCGGTGAGCCACCAGTATGGCCGTGGCACGCCCGTGCGGCTCGAAGAGGCGCTGCGCCAGGCAACGCTCGCCTGCGCGCAGGGCTCCGATCGCGGCTGCGTCTCCGAGGCCGACCTGCTGCTGGCCACCGCCGCTGAAGGGGCGCTCGCCACTGCAACGCTCCGCTACCAGGGCGCCTGCCTCCACGGCGATCCCCGCGGCTGCGCCGGCGAGGCCCGCCTCGCGATGCTCCGTGATAAGGGCCAACTCTCGCCCGACCTGCTCACCCGCCTCACCCGCAGCTGCAACCTCGAGCCCGCTGCATGCGAGCAGCTCTTTGCCTGGACCGGGCGGCAGACCAAGCCAACACGGGCGCCGCTCGAGAGGTCCTGCAACGAGGGGGAGCCCCACGCCTGCCGCTTCCTGGCAGCCTCGCTCATGGAGCGGAGCCACGGGCCAACAGACCCGCAGCAGGCCGCCCTGCTCCGCACCGCCTCCTGCGACCGCAAGGACCCCGAGAGCTGTGTCGACCTCGCACTCCAACGCATCAGCGGCCCCGGCCTGCCACCCAATCCCTCCGAGGCCCGCGTCGCACTCACCGCCCTCTGCAAGGCCGATACCCTCCGCGCCTGCGTGGAGCTCGGCCTGCTGATCGGCCAGCCCGGCGCCTCGGTGGCAGACCGCGCGGAGGCCCACGCGGCGCTCGACCGCGCCTGCCTGCAGGGTGCAGGTTGGGGCTGCGTGCATCTCGGTCGACGCGAGCCAGACGATACCGTGCAGGCGCTCGCCTGGCTCGACAAAGGCTGCTCGCTGCAGGTGGGCTGGGGCTGCGTCGAAGCGGGCGACCTCCGCACCGCCAAGATGGAGAGCGAGGCTGGACGCGCCACCACCGACTACCTCCGCGGCTGCGAAGCGGGCACCCTCCAGGGCTGCCTCAAGGCCGCGCAGGCGCTCAACGCGCTTAACCCGGGCGACGCGCAGGCCAAAGCGCTTGCCCAACTCGCCTGCGACTCGGGCCTGCCCGACGCCTGCCCCCTCTGCTCTCCCGCCAAGGCCAAGCCGTGACCGCGCCAGCTCCCCTTCGGAACATCATCGCCTACTCCGACGGCGGCGCCATCGGCAACCCGGGCCCCGGTGGCTACGGTGTCGTCCTCCGTTACGGCGAGAAGGTCAAAGAACTCTCCGCCGGCTTCCGCCTCACCACCAACAACCGCATGGAGCTGCTCGGCGCCATCGTCGCGCTCGAGGCGCTCAAGGAGCCCTGCATCGTCCGGCTCCACACCGACAGCCAGTATGTGGTCAACGGCATCGAGAAGGGCTGGGCCAAGAAGTGGCGCTCCAACGGCTGGATGCGCAACCCCAAGGAGCGGGCGCTGAACGCCGACCTCTGGGAGCGGCTCCTCACAGCCGCCGCCCGCCACAAGGCCACCTTTGTCTGGGTGAAGGGCCATGCGGGCGTGGCCGACAACGAGCGGTGCGACGAACTGGTGCGAGCGGCGTCGGCAGGTACCGGCCACGGCGTGGACGAGGTCTACGAGCGCGAGAACCGCTGAGCGAACGCTACGAGCGGGCGCCCAAAACGGCCAGAGGCGCCGAAGCGCCTCAGAACCTAGCGCGCGCTACGTTAGCCGGGCGGGAGGCAGAAGACGGCCTCGGTGCCGTCGCAGGTCCAGACATCTCCGCCGCCGCAGCTTGTACCGGGTACGCCATCGAGCGCCGAGCAGCCACCGCAGGCGTTGAGGATACCGTTGCCCGGGTCACCATCGCAGGTGAGGCCGTCGCCGTCGCAGACGAGCGTGCCATAGCCGCAGGTGCCGCAACCCTCTCCGGGATTCGCTTCGAGGCGGGCGCAGCCACCGCAGGCATTCAACAGGCCGGGATCGGTGTTGTTGCAAAGAACGGTGCCGGTGTCGCGGTTGCACTCGAGCGTCCCGCCGCCGCAGCAGCTGCCGCCCGGGGGCTGAAGCAGCGTCTCGCAGGTACCGCACTCATTGGCCGCATCGCCCACGCAGGTGAGCGTGGTGCCCGAGCAGGCAAAGGTGCCGAGTCCACAGCTGCCGCATGCGTCGCCCGCATTCTCAGCAAAGTTCGTGCAGCCGCCGCAGTCGAAGGTGGTGTTGCCGCCACAGACCACGTCACCACCGCCGCTCGGGTCGCAGATGTAGGTGTCGAGACCGCAGCCGCCGCAGGCCTCGCCGATGCGGGCGCTGAGCGGGCCGCAGCCGCCGCAGGCGTTCTGAGCGGCGGCGCCCGTGTCGCCCTTGCAGACAACCGCAGTCGGGTCGACCGTGTCGCAGTCGTAAACGCCGCTACCGCAGGTGCCGCAGGCACCGCCGAGCTCGGCCCGCTCGTTGCCGCAGCCGCCACAGAAGTTCACCCGACCATCGGCGCTGGGGCAGATGGTCGAATCGCGGTCGTCGGGGTTGCAGGCATAGGCGGAGGTGCCGCCGCAGCAGGTGCTGCCGGGCGCGTTGGCAAGGGGGAGGCAGCCACCGCAGCTGTTGAAGCTGGTCGCGCCATCGCAGGCAACGATGTCGGTACCAACGCACTCTACGAAGTCCTCACCGCAGGGGCCACAGGCGGCGCCGGGCTCGGCCTCCAGCAGACCGCAACCGCCGCAGGCGTTGAGGGCCTCGGCTCCGAGGTCACCCTGGCAGATGACGGTGTCTTGACCGCCGCAGGCCCAGCGACCCGAGCCGCAGGTGCCGCAGGCCTCTCCGAGCCGCTGGTCCAAGATGCCGCAACCGCCGCAGGCGTTGAGCTGGACCGTCACGGGGACATCGCACTTGGTGAAACCAGGGCGGGCGAGATCGCAGACCGCCGTGTAGGTCTCGCAGCAGGCGGCGCCGGGCACGATGTCGAGCGTGGTGCAGCCGCCGCAGGTGTTGACCCGGGTGTCGCCGTTGCAGCTGCTCACCTCGGGGTCGGTCGCATCACAGACATACTGGTTCAGCCCGCAGGTGCCGCAGGAGGTGCCAGGCTCGCCCGGCAGGTCGCCGCAGCCGCCGCAGCCATTGAGCGCAGCATTCCCAAGGTCGCCCTCACAGCGGGTGGCCTCACGGCCGTCGCAGACAGTTGTGCCGCTCTCGCAGGTGCCGCAGGTCTGACCGGGCTCGCGCGCCAGCGCAGCGCAACCGCCGCAGGCGTTCCGAGGGAAGGTATCGGGCACATCGCAGAAGACCGCGTTGAGGTTGGATGGGTCGCAAGCAAGCGTAAAGGCGCCGCAGCAGGCCTCGCCAGGCACACCGCCGGCTACAGCGCCGCAACCGCCACAGTCGTTGGCCAGCGCATCGTTGATACAGACCTGACCACCCGGGGTCGCGGGGTCGCAGGCCCACTCACCCGCGCCGCAGCCGCAGGTATCACCGAGCACCTGCGGAAGCGGCTCGCAGCCGCCGCAGGCGTTGGCAGTGTCTCCAACGCACTCGGCGGTGCCCACGCCCGAGCAGGCGAAGACGCCATCGCCGCAGGTGCCGCAAGGGGCACCGACCAAGCCGCCCGTGACCACGCAGGCGCCACAGGTGTCGGGGTCATCCAGGTTCACTTCGCAGCCGTTCACCCGGTCGCTATCGCAATCGGCAAAGTTGCCGGTGCAGGTATCGACGCGGCAGATGCCCGCGGTGCAAATCTCGTTCGCGTTCGCGAGGTCGCAGACTGTGCCACAAGCGCCGCAGTTGTTCTCGTCGGTCGCAAGAGAAATGCCGTCGTCCGCGCGACCATCGCAGTCTTCATCCGCATTGTTGCAGAGTTCGGCAGCACCCGGGTTGATGGCGTTGTTGGTCGGTGCGCAGTCCGGCCCCAAGCAGCCAGGGCCCACCCCGTAACCGTCCCCGTCCTCATCGGTGCAGCCTGTGCAAAGGCCGTTGTCGGGCTCACAGACGGCGGTAACGGTACCGTTACGGTCAGCGCCGCGGCAGGTGAAGCCCTCGGGGCAGCTGTTGTCGGCAAAGCAGGGCATCTGACAGAAGTTCGAGCCACCCGTGGGCTGGCAGAGGCCGGCGCCGCAGTCGGCGTCGGCGGTGCAGCTGCCGCAGTCGCCATAGTCGGTTGCGGCGCAGAGGTCGCCATCCGTGCCAGTTGCACCCGCGGATATGGGACCAAACGAGGGACAGCCATCGCAACCATCGGTCGCGAAAAGCTCCGTGCAAACCTTCGCGCCGTTCGTTCCAAGGGGCCGGCAGAGGCCGCTCTCACAATCGCGATCGGCCACGCAGACGACGCCGCAGGCGCCTGCAGTTGGCTCCGTTGTGTCGGTGGTGCCGGTGTCGGTGGTGTCGACCGCGGTGTCGGTCCCCGTATCGACCGAGGTGTCGACGCCCGGGTCGGTGTCTTCGGTAACATCGCCCGCAACACACTGACCATCCACGCACTCACCGATGGCGCAGGGAGAGAAGGTGGAGCACTCATCCGCCGGAGCGGGCTGCTTCTTGGCCTCTTCGCTGCATCCAACGAGGGCAAGCAGAGAGACCAGACCAAGACCGAGGAACTTACGCATGAACGACTCCGGGGGAAGCCTCCCCAGCCGGAGCGGACCCGACGAGGAGCAGGAGGGTCGCGCCTCGCGGTGCCCTCACAAAAAGCGGAAAGCCCGCCTGGGAGGGCGGGCTTCGTAGAGAGCGCGAACGCTACTTACAAACGGCCGAGCTGTTCGTGTTGAAGCGGTAGGTCGTCGTGTTGACGGCACCCGTCGTGCTGATGCCAGCGCCGAGGGCATTGAGATTCGCGGTGCCAGCGGCATTCTCAACCAGAATTCCGGTCGCCGTGGCCGTAGAGCCCTGTGTGCAGGAGACGCAGGTGATGTCGACCAGGTTCGAGGTCTCGTAGATCTTGACCTCCGCCGACGTGACGCCACCCGCCGTCGCGGTTGCAGCACCGTTCACATCAAAGATGAAGGTGCGGTTGGGCGCCGAACCTGTGGTGCGGAAGTTACCCGCCGTGCCAGCCGTCTGTGCTCCCATGTCATGCCAGAAGTAGGCGATGACAGCGTTCGGGGCCGAGGAAGACGCCGTCGCCTGCACTGTCGAGTTGTTCGAAGTGTTGTTCGTCGAGAAGTACAGGTAACCATCCGACGCAGCGCGGAACGCGGCGTAGGTGGAACCGAAGAACTTGAAGTTGAACCCAATCGGGTAGGTCAACGACACGTTGGAGCCCGTAAGGCGGGTATCAAGAGTGCCCGAAGAGTTCGCAAGCGCCCCTCCGTTGTTCGCCGCGCCTCCCAGGAGATTGGCGGGGGCCGTGTAGGTGATCGAAGCCACGCTGTTCGCGGCAACGCACGCACCGCTCGAGCAGTTCGCGTTAGTCGTGCAAGGTGTGCCTCCGCTTCCGGTGACCGCGCAGACCTTGGAAGACCAGTTCGTCTGGTAGACCAGGCGGCGGCGAGCAGCATTGGTCGTGCCGTCAACCGTGAAGGCCACACTGTCCTCGGAGCCAAGCGCCGTGTTGTCGTTGTAGAAGTAGGCCAGCGTGCTGTCGCCGTTGAGCACGCCGCGACGCTTCACATTGGTGCTCGTAAGCTTGGTGCAGTTATCACACTGAATGTGCACAGAGTTGTCAGACTCCCGAAGGATGATTGCGCCCGTCACACTACCGTTCGTCGCAAGGTAACCAACGCCGTTGTTCAGCGAGATGACAAACTCTCGATTGGGCGCCGTGCCAACGGTCGAGGCTGCCCACTTGTTCGTGGAGGCCGCCATGTCGAAGCCATACAGGTAGATGGCGGGACCCGGGTCGCGAGCCGTGTGCGGAAAGACCGTCGTGACGTTCGAGAGCGTGTTGCTGTAACCCTGTGTCGAAGTGTCGGCGCTGTCGAAGGTGACCCAACCGTTGTTGTTGATTCGAAGCGAGGTGTAACCCGTGTCGAAGAACTTGAAGGTGAAGGGGATGGTGATGGCGCTCGAACTTGCGTCGTCGCCGATGCTGTAGCAGGCTTCGGCAGCCCCAGGTGCAGCGCAGTTCGGGTAGGTGATTGCCCCGAAGGTCCCCACGGAGACACCACGCGGATCAGTACCGCCGCAGAGGCTGCTGTTGCAGTCTGCATCCGCGGTGCAGGAGGCGCCATCGGCGAGCTTGCCGCAGATGCCCGACTGACAGTTGTTGCTCAGGCAGTCGCTGTTGATGAGGCAACCAGCACCGCCACCGGCGATTCCGCAAACGTTGGAAGCGCAGTTCGCACCAAGGCAGTCCACCGCAGCGCCGCAGGCCTCACCGAAGGTCGACTTGGCGCAGAGGCCGCTGTTGCACTCGGCGCTCTTGCAGTCCGCGCCTGCGGCACAGATGAGGTTGAAGCCGCAGAGCTTGCCCGAGCTCCCGCCGCAGTCGACGTCGGTCTCGGTGCCGTTCTTGATGTTGTCCGTGTTTGTCGGCGCCTGGCAGGAGAGCCCCGGCGCGGGGTTGAAGCGGACCGCATCGTTGTTGGCCTGGAAAGCAGCGGCGTTACGACCCGTGATGAAGGCGGCGTTCGCGCCCCAGGCCGGGTTGAAGCCCTGGGTGTGCGTGGTCGTAGCCCCGCACGACTTGCAGAGCACGTCGAACGTATTGAGCGTCTCGTAGAGCACGATCTGCGCCGTAAAGGCAGGCGCGCCGTTATAGACGGAGGGGTGAGCGGTGATGTCGTAGACATACTTGCGGAACGGAGCGGTGCCGAAGGTCTTGTAACGCATGGTACCGTTGTTCGCCGCTGTCGAAGAGCCGGAGTCGGCGGCGTAGAGACCAACGATCGGCCGGATCGTCGCGGAAGGCAGCGT
>CAIQPA010000151.1 GCA_903873545.1 uncultured delta proteobacterium | reverse complement strand
GTCACCTCTGCTCCCTGACGGACCAGTTCATCCGACAGCGAAGCCGTCACATCGCCGAGCCCGCCTGTCTTGCTGAAGGGAGCGACCTCCGACGCGACCTGCAGTACCTTCACGGCGTTCCCGGGAGCCGCTCGCGCAGGTAGGCCGCAGCGGTCTCCGGCGCCGTCGAGACGATGTTCATTCCAGAAGCCATCTCGAAGGCCGCATGTCGGCTCAAGACCGGCATCACCTCCACATACCAGTGGTCGGCCGACGAGGGTGCCGATCGCAGCGGCGCACTCTGGATGGCCAGGTGGTAGGAGACCCGCGGCAGCGCAGCCCGGAGCGCCCCAAAGAGCCGCACCATCGCTGAGGCAACCCCGGCAAGCGTCTCGGCGTCGGCCCACTCGAACCGACTCTCGTGGAGGCGCGGAAGCACGATGCACTCAAAGCCAACACGCGGCGCATAGGGGCAGAAGACCAGCGCCCGCGCATCTGCCCAGACCAGCCGCCCGCTCTCCCGCTCCGCCTCCGCGGCCATCGCGCAGTAGACGCAGTGGCCGGACCGGCGCCAGAAGCGGGCCGCGCCATCGAGCCGGTCCAGCACGGCCGGTGGCACAATCGGCGTCGCGATCAGCTGGCTGTGCGGATGGCTCAGCGTCGCGCCCGACTGCGCCCCCGCATTCTTGAAGATGGTCGAGTAGGCCAGCCGCTCATCGCGCGAGAGGTCCCGCACGCGGCTCTGCCAGCCCGTCAGCACCGCAAGCAGCGCTGCCTCATCCATCGTCGCATACTCATCGCTGTGGAGCGGGCTCTCGACCATCACCTCGTGGGCGCCGAGCCCGTCGGAGTGGCCGTAGAGCTCGGTGGAGGTGATGCCGGAGCGGGCCTCCACTCGGAGCGCAGGGAAGCGATTCGCAAAGACCCGCGTCTTCCAGCCCGCGGGCCCCGGCGTGGAGAGCAGCGTCGGCGGCGTCTGCGCCTCATGCCCAGGGCAGAAGGGGCAGTGCGCCAGCGGCGCGAACTCCTCCGCAGGACGGTACTCCGAAGGCCGGCCGCGCCGCTCTTCGCTGATGATGACCCACCGTTCGGTCACAGGGTCGCGTCGGAGTTCGGGCATGCATCCTCAAATCGCCAGCACCGCCTCGGCGGTGGCGCGCTCCTAGGCGATTGGCGGCGTAGAGGGAAGGGCGCTATCGGTCGCCCGCAGGAGGTGCATCATGGCGTGGCTGAAGGTCTGCAAGAGCGAAGAGGTGGTGGCAGGAGCGCTGCGTGTCGTGCGCGTCGGCATCCGCCCCGTGGCGCTCACCCGCGTCGGGGGCCAACTCGTTGCCTTCAAGAACAGCTGCCCGCACGCAGCCAGCCCGCTCTCCGGCGGAGAGCTCACCCGCGAGACGGTCACCTGCCCCCGCCACGGCTGGACCTTCTCGCTCTCCAGTGGTCGCTGCGAGGCGCATCCGGGCTACGGGCTCCGCTTCTTCGAGGTCCGAGAAGCCGACGGTCTGGTTCAGGTCGCCGAGCCGGAAGAGATCTGGTGAGGCGCCGCTAGGGCGCGGGCGCAATCTGGTCGAGCGCCAGGTCGACGCAGGCCACAATCCGGTCGCGCACCGAGAGGTAGAAGGCCCGCTCCTTGCCGATGGGGTCGGGAATTTCGGGGTTTGCTGCATCGTCCAACAGGCCGAGCAGCCGCACCTTTCCGCGCAGCGCCGGCTGGTCCGCGAGCAGCTTCTGCTCGTGCTTGCGCTCCATGACGTAGATGATGTCGGCCCGCGCGAGGATGCCCATCGCTACGCCCTGCGAGCGGTGCGACGAGAGGTCGATGCCGAGCTCCCGCATGACCTCAACCGAGGTGCCTGAGGCCCGCTCCATCGGGATGTTCAGCGTGCCCATCGAGATGGCCATGGTCGGCACACCGCGCTCCTTTGCGCGCGCCGTCCAAGCATACTGGGCCATGGGCGACCGGCAGATGTTTCCGCTGCAGACAAAGATAACCCGCTTCATCGCGACACCTCGAAGAAGCGTTTGTAGGCGGCCGGCACCCTGGTGAGCGCGTCGTGCGGCAGCGCTGCCAAGAGCGGCTGGCTGTTGAGTGTATGCCAGAAGACGGTTGCCTGCGCGGGTGCACGCCCGCCACGCAGGTCGGCCAGCATCACGGCTGCCGCTTTGGCGGTGTAGGTCGCCTCGGTCTTGAGGCCATGGCGTGTGAGCTCTGCCTGTGCTGCGGCGCCTGCCGGCGTGCCGATGCCATACCCGTCGCCGAAGCCATCATGCCGCAGCGTCCAAGTCACCCGCGCGGCCGGCCGCTTGAGGCCCAGCGCCTCGAGTCGCGCCCAGGTTCCGGCAACCAGCTCCCGCACAACGCCCTCGTTGGTTACCGCCTCATCCACCACCCGCACGCCGACCAGCTCGGCCGCGACTTCGGCCAGCTCCAGCCCCACAACAAGCCCCGCGAGCGTCCCGCAGGTGCCGGCAGCGAGGTAGATGCGCAGCCGCTCCGTCGAGCCAATCCGCGCCCGCTGCTCTGCGAACTCGAGCGCGGCGTTCACATAGCCGAGCGTGCCTGTGACGCTGCTACCGCCCATGGGGATGGGGTAGGTGCGCTGTCGGCGGAAGCGATCCGTGAGCCGCGCCCAGGCCATCGCGGGTGCAACGCCACGGTAACTACCGACGAGGGTCATCCGCTGGGCGAAGCAGGAGAGGGCGAGGATGTTGAGGCGCACATGGTCGCTGAGCGGCTGCGGCGTCTGCACGAGCTCGGTGCGCAGGGCGACGCGCGAGGCGTGGATGGCGGTTGCAACGCAGTGGTTGGAGCCGATGGCGCCGGTGGTCCGCACGGTGCTGGCGCCCTGGGCCTGGGCCTCTGCGAGGAGCCACTCGAGCTTGCGGGCCTTGTTGCCGCCATAAACAGGAGCTGCCGCGCCATCGTTCTTGAGCCAGAAGCTGCAGCCGTCGTCCAGCACCAGCTCCCCGAGCGGAGTAGGCAGGTCTGCGAGTGGCAGATGCGGCACGGCGGCCCCTACGGCGCGCAGCCGCTCGAGCAGCGGCCTGCGGTCTGCAGGGAAGTTCGAAGAGGAGGATGGAGGGGCGTCAACCATGGGAGGTTGGCTAGCCGCATGGGGCGGCGGGCGCCAGAAAGGGGTGCAAAATCCCCCGGATTTTGCGCCCAGATCTCAGCCGAATTTGATCATTGAAATGAACATTAACATAGGCATGGACGACACAGGTCGTGTCGAAATCTCAAATCTGCCCGTCTGAGATTCGCATGAAATCATCCGGTCAAGCCAGTCGTAGTTTGGTCAGAAATTGAATCGATATTCCCCCTTGACAGATCTGGCTCGGCTGTGAAACGAATGCCCTAATAATGTGAAGGCCGCAATCTCGTGGCTGGGAGAGAAATCATGAGTAGAGTTTCATTGTTGCTGCTGTTGTCGGTTGGTCTTGTTTCGTGCGCTGAGGACTCCGCTGTTTCTGCGGGTCGCTCAGGCGGCGGCGGTGGCGGTGGCGGTTCGGTGACCGACACGGACACGACCGACACGGGCACGACCGATACGGGCACGACCGACACGGGCACGACCGACACGGGCACGACCGACACGGGCACGACCGACACGGGCACGACCGACACGGGCACGACCGACACGGGCACGACCG
>CAIQPA010000150.1 GCA_903873545.1 uncultured delta proteobacterium | reverse complement strand
TCTCCTGCACCCGGGCCCACTGTTCCTGCGTGAGCGTGGGGACCGGCTCGCCGCGGCGCTGGCAGGAGGCGAGAGCGAGGAGGCAGATGGGAGCTGCGAGAAGGAGGCTGCGGCGCATGGTCATCCTTGGGAGAAGTTGCCGAGGCGCGTAACACCGCGATGCACGCGGTTCAACCTTCACGAGGCTTGCGCAGCGGGGTCGAACTGGTGCAGGAAGGGCCACCCGAACCCCCCTGTCTAGGCCGCCACGATGATGCTCAAGCCCGGTACCAAACTTCACTTTCTCGGAATCGGTGGCATCGGCGTTTCGGCTGTCGCTCGGGTCGCCATCGAGCGCGGTTATCCCGTCTCCGGCTCCGATGTACGCAAATCAGCCCTCACCGACGCCATGGAGGCCCTCGGCGCCCGCGTGACCATCGGTCAGCGTGCCGAAAACATCGAGAGCGCCGAGGTCATCGTCCTCTCCACAGCCATCCCCGCCCACAACCCCGAACTGCTCGCTGCACGAGAGCGGGGGCTCCCCATCCTGCACCGCTCCGAACTCCTCGCCGCCCTCCTCTCGGAGCGGCTCAGCGTCGGCGTGACCGGCACCCACGGGAAGGGCACGGTCAGCGCCATGATCACCAAGATGCTCGATGCCGCCGGCCGCGAGCCGGGTTTCATCATCGGCGGCCTGCTCCTAGACTACAACCTCAACGCCCGGGCAGGGAAGGGCGATGTCATCGTGGCCGAGGTGGACGAGTCCGATGGCTCCCACGCCAACATTCCGACAGACCTGCTCCTCTGCAACTACATCGAGGCTGACCACCTCAACTACTACAAGGACCACCTCGACATCATCGTCTCGATGGCCCGCATCATCGAGGCCAACGGCCGGCTTCGGCGCGCCTTCGTGAACATCGACTGCGACGGCAACCGGCAGATGCTCGAGCGGGTAACCAAGCCTGTCACCACCTACGCAGTTGAGCGTGAGGCCGAGTATCGCGCTGTCCTCTTGGACCAGGGCCAGCTGCCCCTCCGCTTCGAGGTCTTTCGCCGCGGCGAGAAGCTGGGCGAGGTGAGCCTGCCGCTGCCAGGCCGATACAACGTAGGAAACGCCATTGGCGCCATCGCCGTCTGCGACCACCTCGGCGTCCCCTTCGAGGCGATGCAGCGCGGTCTCGCCGACTTCAAGGGGCTCGACAACCGCTTCACCATCGTCGACGCTGACGGCCTCTTCGTCGTCAAAGACTACAACAGCCACCCCACCGCGATCCGCAAGGTGCTCGACTCCGCCAAGGACCTCGCCAAGGGCCGTGTCGTCAGCATCTTCAAGCCCTACCGCTACACCCTCACCAGCTACCTGCAGGATGAGTATGCGACCGCCTTCGAGGGCTCCAGCGAGGTCATCATCACGACCATGTATGCCGCCAACGAGGATCCCATCCCCGGCGTCGATACCGACCTCGTCGTCCGCAAACTTCGCGAGCGCGGCCACCTCGTGACCCATATCCCCGACCAGAACCAGATTGTCGCCCACCTCCGCGCTTCGGTGCAGCCCGGCGACAAGGTCCTCTTCTTCGGCGGAGACGACTTCTTCCGTATGGCCGACGACTGGGTCTCCGAGCGGCGCGCCGCAGCGGTCGCACGAGGCTGAGCATGCGGATTATCGTCCAGAAGTTTGGCGGCTCCTCCGTCTCCACCATCGAGAAGATCAAGGCCGTCGCCGCCAAGATTGTGGCCACGCGCCGCGCCGGCTTCGGCGTCGTCGCCGTCGTCTCCGCCATGGGCGACACCACCGACGAACTCCTCTCGCTCGCACGCCGCGTCGCCGAAGACCCATCGAAGCGCGAACTCGACATGCTGCTCTCCACGGGCGAGCGGATCTCCATGGCGCTCATGTCCATCGCCATCCAGGATCTCGGCGAACAGGCCATCTCCTTCACGGGAAGCCAGTGCGGCATCATGACGAGCGACTCTCACGCGGGCGCGCGCATCATCGATGTCCGACCCTACCGCGTGCAGGACGAACTCGCCCGAGGCCGCATCGTCATCGTCGCAGGCTACCAGGGTACCAGCTACCGCAGCGAAGTGACCACCCTCGGCCGCGGAGGTAGCGACACCACCGCCGTCGCGCTCGCCGCTGCGCTGGGCGCTGAGTCCTGCGACATCTACTCCGATGTCGACGGCATCTACTCCGCAGACCCACGCATCGTCCCCTCCGCCACCAAGCTTGCCGAGGTCGGCTACGAAGAGATGCAGGAGCTCGCCCGGCAGGGCGCCCGCGTGCTCAACGCGCAGGCTGTGGAGTTCGCGCGGCAGAAGGGCATCGCGCTCCACGCCAAGTCCACCTTCGGCGCAGGCGAGGGGACCGCAATCCATCGCCCCGACGGCTTCCCTGACCACCTCCTCCGCCCCCTCCGCGCCTTCGGCGTCCGGGGTGTCACCGGCCGTGACGATGTCTGGGTCGCAGAGCTTCCCCCCGCGACGCCAGGCGCCGTAGCGGCACTGCTCGCTGCCGTAGGATCGACCGACCTCCTCTCCGCTCAGGTGGACGCCGAGCGCAGTGCGGCTCGCCTCGTGGGGACCGCAGAAAATGTGCACGACCTCGCAGCTTTCGAAGCGCGGCTCCGGGCTGCAGCTGGCGACACCCTCCAGTTCGCCGCCGGCCTCGGATCCGCGGCTGCCGTCGGTCTCGGGGTCGGCGACAGCGCCAACGCACTGCACGCCGCCATCGAGCAGGCGACCGGCCTGCCCGATGCGCCGCGGTTCTGGTTCTCGTCGCGCGATGCGGTCGTCGCCGTGCTGCCCGCCGCCTCCGGCAAGGAGCTGCAGCGCCGCCTCCACCGCCGCTTCGTGGAACCCGAAGCCTAGGCGCAGGTCATGGCAGGCAGGGCGGGTCGACGTTCGGATTGAGGTCCGTCACAACCGTCGGCTCCGCAAGCGACCCCCAGCCGTCGCGACCGAACGCCAGTTCAACCGTCTGTCCCGCAGCGGCCTCCACCGTGGCCGCTCCGCCCGCCGACACGAGGCTGCCGGCGCCTACGACACGGTAGAACTTTGCGGATTCGTCCACACAGTCCTGAGCCTCACTGTCAGCACAGGCCGGCAGCACGGTTCCGTTCCATGTTGCCCCCGCAGCGACCCAGCCCGGGCGCAGGCCGGTGGCCGATACCGATGCGCCTCGACCAGCCCCCGACGCTGCGCCCGACGCAGCGGGGTAGAGCGCAAAGCGAACGTTGTCGCCGAGCGCTGCGAGCGACGAGACGGTCGCCGCGGCATCGTTGCGCATCGTCGCAGGTGCGCGCGTCAGCAGCGGCAGCGCTGTCCCCGCCCGCACGAAGGCACCCGCCTCCGTGAGCGGAATGGCGACCTCTTGCGCCGCCCAGTCAGCCGCTGAAGCCAGCGGCGCATCGCCGAAGAGCGGCCACCATGCGCCTGGCGGAAGTGCCGTCGTCTTGGTCGTCGCTCCCTCCGCGAGTACCGGTGTCACGAACAGGTTCTCGCCGATGAACCAGGCGTAGCCGGCCCGGTCCCAGTTGCCCGTCGGATCAGCCAAAAATGGGTGACGCAGGATCGGCATGCCGGTCGCCTGCGCCTCGTCGAGGAGGCCGCGCCAGACGGGGTAGAGAAGGCTGTGAATCTTCGCGTAACGCCGGAAGTGGGCGAGCGACTCCTCGTCCCAGTCGAACCCCCAGTTGCCGCACTTGTCCGACCCGTGGTGGGTCCGCATGACAGGCTCAAAGGCCCCCACGACAGTCCAGCGATAGAAGAGCTCTTTGGTCGTGTTGGGGACGGTCACCGAGGTGTAGCCGGCGATGTCGGTCGCAAACATCGAGACGCCCGAGGCCGACACATGCAGCGAGATCGGCACCACGCTCGGCAGGCCGTCGTCGGTGCCCCAGTCGGTGTTCTGGTCGCCCGACCAGAGCACCGGGGCGATGCCCGAGGTGCCGCCTTTGCGCGACGCCCAACCCGAGCGTGAGAAGTAGAGCCGATCCGGGTCAGCTACCCCCCCGTTCGCAGCCGTGATGCCGCGGGTGTTGGAGCGCTGGTAGGCGAGCGGGTAGCGGTTGTGTTCCAGCCAAAGGCTCTCACCGCTCTCGAGCCGCCCTTCGAGCGGTAGCCACTCCGCGAAGTCGGCCATCCAGCCGTCGAGCCCCACCTCGTTCACCGCCTTGATGACATAGGACTCGTACCATGAGGCGGCGGCTGGGTTGGTGAGGTCGACCAAGCCGGTCTGGCGGAAGGCCGGGTCTGTCGTGGTGTAGGTTGCGCCCGCCTCGTTCTTCACCAGGAAGCCGCCCGTCTCACCCTCCCCGAACATTCGCGTGGGCCCGGGTACGAAGGGGTTCAGGTAGCCGAGGAAGGCAAATCCCTGCGTATGAAGCCGGTCGATGTCGGTCGGGAGGTCGGGGTAGCGCGCCGGGTCCCACTCCCAAGCGTAGGAGAGCCGGAAGCCGCTGCCGCTCTGCGACCCGCCAATCCAGTCTTCGCTCCAGATCGCGGAGGAGGGCACATCTGCTTCTCGCAGCAGCGTCGCGACCCGCGTGAGCTCCGCGGGCCCACCGACCGCGTGGTTCCAGGGGGCAAAGGCCCAGTCGGGGACCTGCGGCGGACGGCCCGTGAGCCCGGTCGCCCAGGCGATGCCCTCCGATGGGCGCGCCCAGGGATGCAGCGACAGCGCCGGCAGCGACCCTGCGGTGCGGAGCGTCAACCGCGCTGCAGCGCCTCGGTCCAAGTCCAGTTCCGATACGGAATCCTCGTCCAGGAGCATCGTGTAGCCCCCCGACGCATGCATCACGCCCATGGGCGCGTAGGCCGCCTCGAGCGCGTTGGCGAGCGGGAAGCCGGAGTCGCCCTCCAACGTCCCAATCCCCTGCTCCTGCGTCCAGAGCCTGTAAACGCGGCCGCGAAGGTCCATGCCCGTCACCTGCGTCCCGAGGCCAATGAAGCGCTCTCCCGCGGCCGAGCCCCAACTCCACTCACCCGTGGCCGCGCCCTCGAGCGTGCTGCTCATCGCGACCCGGAGCGTGCCATCTTCGTCGAGCGCATAGCGCAGCGCGAGCGACGCTCCCGCCGCGCCAGCCAACGGCCAGCGGAGTGTCACCGCATCGGCAGTCGCCGCCTCCACGGTCGCGCTGCCCGCCGGCTGCAGCCAGGTCAGGCGCGAAGCTGGTCCGGTCATCGTCACAATCGTATTGCCGAAGCCGCTCCGGAAGGCCGGTGTCCCAGCAGCAACCCGCGCCCCGGGCGCCGCGTCGTCACAGGTCGCAACACCCGTCGTTACGAGCTCTGCACCGCGGGCCAGCGACCAACTCCCATCCCCCGCGAAGGAGACGCTGAGCCCCGCCCGCTCGATCCGCGCGAGCTGCTCCACAGGCGCCGGCGTGCAGCTCTCTGCCGCGCTCCCCGAGCCATCACCACTGCCGTCCGGCGCGGTATCTGAACCGCTGCCCGAACCATCCGTCAGCCCCGTGTCAGAGCCGGTATCGTCGATGGCATCGAGGGTCGAATCGGCGGAGGTTTCGGTAGCATCATCGCCACAGGCGACGAGCAGGAGCAGGGGCAGTAACAAGCGGCGAGACATCGGACCGTCCTGTGTTGGGAGAGGGTCCGGCTGTCGCTAGGCGCGCAGCGCCCAAGGTTCAACGCTCGTCGAACTTGAGCTGAACCGCGAGCCGCCGGCAGTTGCCGAGATCTTGAAACTCTTTGGGGTCGTGCGTGGTCACCGGGCCGGCCTTGCCATCTTTGCCCATCACGCGGAGCTGGATCGGTGTGCTCAGCGAGCGGCGCTCAAGCACGAGCGGCGTCCTGCCGAGCGGCTCCGCCGTGTGGCCCACGACCTCCACCAGATCGAGCGAGGGAGGGTCGGAGGTGACGACGACGCTGTAGGGGCGGAACTGAAGGTAGGCGAACAGTACGATCAGCATCGCCAGCGAGACGAGGCCGGTCATGCGCCAGAGCGAGAGCGAGCGCAGGTCATCCGAGGAGGCCTGCGCGACCGCTGTGGAGCGGAGCTGCGGCAGTGCGTCGCTGCTTCCGTCATCGAAGGCCGCCTGCAGCGCCGAGGCGAAGTCTCCCGTCGTAGCCTGCCGATCTGAGGACTGGCGCGACATGGCCTGCAGGATGGTCGTCTCAAAGACCGAGCCGGCCGGCAGCCGCTTGAGCGGCGCAGGCATCGCAGCCAGCGTGGCGCGAATCCCCTCGGTCGCGTCGTTCGCCTTCACGAAATAGGGATGGTGCCCCGAAAAGGCCTGATAGGCGAGGCAGCCCAGCGCATAGACCTCTGCGGCCGGTGCACGCTCACAGTTCACCGCATCGGGCGGCAGCTGCGCCGTCCGAAAGCGGCCCGAGGTCGGGGCGCCCTCATCCTCCTCGTTTGCCACGCTGCTCGAAGCGGAGAAGGCGAACACCTCCGGCGGGAGGTGGGAGATGAACTCTGCCACGGGAGGGCCGCCCGCATTCAGCGAGTCCTCGCGGTAGAGGACCTCGCCGTAGCCGAGCAGAATCGCACGGCCCTCCTGTGTCACCCAGACGCGCTCGGCTGTCGGGCCTCGGTGCGGCTCCCCTGCTGTCGAGCGGTAGGTGTCGAGCGCCGCGGCAAGGTCAGCGATCAGCTCGGCGACCTCCTCGGGGGCAAAGCGGTGGCCGCGGGCGAGCATGCTGCTCATGAGGTCGCCGGGCGGCAGCCGCATCACGAGGAAGTGGCTC
>CAIQPA010000149.1 GCA_903873545.1 uncultured delta proteobacterium | reverse complement strand
GCGACGTCGCAGACGAGGCCGCCGGTGCAGTCGGCGTTGCTGGCGCACTCGCCGGTGCTGGGCACGCACTCGCCGTCGTAGGCGACGGTGGCATGGGCGGACCGTGCCTCGCAGCTGTTGCCGTAGGTGACGCCGTTGGTGCCGCAGACGGGGGCGTAGATACGGGGGCAGAGGACCGTGGAGCAGCTGCCCACTTCGCAGACAAGGCCGATGTTGCACTCGCTGTCGGTGGTGCAGGGGTCGCCATCCGTCCCGCCTGCAACGCACTCGCCGTCGTAGGCGACGGAGGCGTGGGCGGCCCGTGCCTCGCAGCTGTTGCTGTAGGTGACGCCGTTGCTGCCGCAGACGGGGGCGTAGAGGCCGGGGCAGATGCCCATGGAGCAGCTGCCCACTTCGCAGATAAGGCCGATGTTGCACTCGCTATCGGAGGTGCAGGGGTCGCCGTCCGTGCCACCACCGCCGGTGATGCACTCGCCGTCGTAGTCCACCGGCACATGGGCCGAGCGGGCGTTGCAGGCGTTGCTGTAGGTGACGCCATCGATGCCGCAGACGGGCATGTAGATGAAGGAGCAGAAGTTGACGCGGCAGGCGTTTGATTCGCAGACGAGCTCGAGGGCGCAGTCGGTATCGACGGTGCAGGGGCCGCCGCCGCCGCCGGGCACGCAGGTGCCGCCGCCGCAGTCGTCGGTGCAGAGCCAGCTACCGGTTTCGGCGTCGCAGGAGCAGGCGGAGGGGGAGCAACCAACCGAGGTGTCGCAGGTCTCGCCGAAGCCGCAGCCTGTGGTGCTGCAACCGGCCGGCGATGGACCGCAGGAGCTCGGGGCGCTGCAGCGGGCAACGCCCGTGGCGGGGTCGGTGATGCAGAGGTCGCCCAGCGGGCAGTCTGCGTCTGAGGCGCATTCGGGCGGGAGCGGCGAGCAGTCGCAGCCACCGCAGTGGGGCAGGAGCCGCGGCGAGGAGCCGTCGGGGCAGGCGGCGCAGTCGATGGGCGGGCAGACGGAGCAGGCTCCGGCCTCACACGACTCGAACTGGGCGCAGTCGGTGTCGGCGACGCAGGTGGCCGTCTCGCAAGCCCCCACGTAGTCGATGGCGACACCGGCCTGACCTGCGAAGCAGTCGTTGTCGTAGGTGACGCCATCCACGCCGCAGACGGGGGCGTAGATCTCGGGGCAGCCGGTCGATGTGTCACCCGAGCCTGCGCCTGTGTCACCCGAGCCCGAGCCCGAGCCTGTGTCGGCGGCGGTGTCGGCGGTGCCGGTGTCTTCCGAGACATCGCCCGTGCCCGTGCCCGTGTCGGTGGTGGCGCCTGTGTCGGTGGAGCCACTGCCCTCGTTGCGGGGGAGCTCGTCTGAGCCGCAGGCGGCGAGCGCAACAAGCGCGAGGGAGGCTATCGTCAGATTCTTGAGGTACATCGCAGTTCTCCGTCGCTCAATGGGGATAGGTTTGGGGCGCTGCGCGGCCCGCGCGTCGCCTCCTGCCAACCAATGCAACCGCTATGCCAGATGTGTTCGCTGCGGTCATCTTTTCGGGTCGGCGGCGTATTGCCCAGCGTGGTCACTGCGGCGAAGATGGCGGCATGGATGCCACCACTCAGCCCACCGCGACCCGGTCGCCCGCGCAGCCCGCCGCGCTTGGGCGGTTGTGGCTGCGCCGGTTGAGCTCCTTCTGGCTGCTCGACCTTCTGGCGCTCTCCACCTTCGTCTGGCTCACGCCCCGCCTCATCGCCCACTTCGGCGCTGCCGAGTTCGGCATGTTGGCGGTGGCGCAGTCGCTGGTGGGGTATCTGGGGCTGGTTGATCTGGGGCTCCGTCCGTCGCTGTCGCGCATGGTGACGGCCCGCCGTGCGGTCGGCGAAGAGGCAGAGGTGCACAGGCTGCTCTCCACGGCTTTTGCCTGGCTTGCGCCGGCTGCGCTGCTGGTGGGCTGCGGCTCGTGGTGGGCCGCGGGCCAGACGGCCTCGCTTGGTCCTGCGCTCGGCCTCTCCGACGAGGCGGCGACGCGGGTGGCTCCCTTCCTCGGACTCAAGGGGACGGAGCTGGCGGTGGAGCTGCTGCTCTCTCCGCTGCTCGCTGCCAACGCGGCTGGCGGCAGGCTGGCCCAGGTCAACCTGCTGCGCGCCGGCCATCGCCTCGTTGGCATGGCAGCCGGCATTGCCACCGTGGTCTACGCCCTGCCGCTGACCACACTGGCGCTCGCCTCGCTCGTCGCGACCGCGGCCTCGGCGGTCGCCCACCTCTGGATGGTG
>CAIQPA010000148.1 GCA_903873545.1 uncultured delta proteobacterium | reverse complement strand
GCTCGATGGCGGCGTGAACCTGGACCTTTCGGGCGAGCTGGCGCTGGGGGAGGTTACGCTGGCGAAGTCGGAGGGCTTTACCTTCGCTGCGGTGGCGAGCGGGAGCTACGACACGCAGTCGTCCAACATGGAGCGGGAGCTGTCGTTTGCGACGAACTACGCGGTGACGCGGCTCTATCTGGGCGTGGCGATCGAGGGGTTCGAGTAGGCGGGGGCGCGGGGTTAGCGATGACCCTCAAGCGCAAGCTTGAACAGCCTTGCAGCCTCGATTGTCCGACTTTCCGAGGCCCCAGCCGAGATCGGACGACCGGCGAGTGAGCCACCGTCGCGCAATGTGAGCCGCTCACGGACGGCGACGAGCGACGCGTCGGTAACAGCCTTCAGCTGAGCAGGCTGGGAAGAAACCAGCGTGTTCCAGAGCAGCAGTTCGCCCTCGCGCCAGGCCGCGTGCGTATCCTGCGTCGCGACGCGGGAGAAGTTCGGCGCTTCGAGTTCCTGCTTCAGCATCGACCTCAGCGCGCCACGCTCGCCATTTCCCTTCCCGAAGAAGGCGATGGAGAGCCTGCGATCCTCTTCACCAAAATCGACGAAGACACGATAACGGAGTGCGGTGAGGCGAAGAAAGATGGCGGGCCGCGGGTCGAGCGACGCCGGTGTCTCGGCGACGGGATCGAAGCCGGGGAAGTGAGCCCGGGTCTCGAAGCGGGCGATGACGACGTGTGTGAAGTGAAGCTCAAAGTCGAGCGTATGCGGGCCGGCAGCCATTGGGTCCTCCATAAAATTGAGAAGATTCGAAACCATCCATCCACCAAAGGCAGGGATGCAGATGACCGCTCGAGAGGCTCGCACCTCCATCACCGAAACGCTCCCAATCACGGCTATCACAACCTGGGCAGTCTGACAGACCAAGTAGCGCAATGAGGCACCTAGGCCGGGTGAATCGATAGAGGGGTTCCAGCCTCGGAACTGACCTGGATGAACCAGGTGCAGAGAGGGGAGCCGCCCACCAAGAAGGTACTTCGGAGGGCCACCGCGAATTGGTAACTGGCAGCACAGGCCCTCGGAGACTGCCTAGACCAGAGAGCTTTGAGGAGGTAGCATGCGAGAGCAACGGTGCATCTCTGAAAGACTTGGCGGAAGGCATGGCGCGTAACGAGGAGGGTGGGACCCGGTGGCTGCAATCATGAGATGGTTCAATATCGCACCGATCGCGTTGGGGATTCTGCTGATGGCCTGCGGGTCGACGGCCGTTCAAATGCAGAATGCATTGAGGGATGGCGCGCCTGACGAGGCTGCGACAATCGGGCGAGAATGGCTCAAGAACTGGCCCGAGCAGCGCAATACTCCGGAAGGGGAGTTGATTCGTCGACTGGCGGCTGAGGCTGGTTTCGAGGCCGCGAAGCAGCGGGGCGGGACAGATGACTTTGAGGCATTTCGGCGAACATTCGCGAATGAACGACTGGCCAAAGACCTCGTGCAACAGTCACTCGAACTCGAAGCGCGGGCCGTCCTTGATGGTCTGATTTCGACGGGGACCGGTAGCACGACGAGGTTTGAAGCGTTTGTGCGCCGTTACCCACAATCGGCGGCGGCGAAGGAGGCGCAACACCTTCTCGCGGCCCAAGCATGGAGTAACATTCTTCTGTCGCCCACGGCTGCGGCTGTTCGGGACTTTCGACGCACCTACGCGGCCGTCCTTCCGGCGGGCGACCCGTTGCTAGCCGATGCCAAGAAGGCGGAACCAAAGTTCGCATATCAGGAGGCGAGAGGCGCGCAGACTGTGGCCGCGTTGAGAGATTTTCAGGGGCGCTACGCCCAGGACGAGTCTGCACAGCCGTGGCTAGAGAAGAGCCGCGAAGATGAGCTGGAGCTTGCATTTCGGTTGGCTGGAAGCGCGAAGAGCGTGGAGCGGTGGCGGTCGTTCATCGCGGACTACGAACGAAACCCAGCGGCGGCAGGTCGTATCACGGAGGCGAGGGAGAAACTCGAGGAGGTAGCGCTCGCGGCTGCCCTCAAGATGGGATTCGCAGGCCTGGAGCGGTTCGCGCTGGAGTTCCCCGGAGAGAGGGCGGCAGAGAGGTTACAGGGCGCGATTGCCATAGAGACCAAGCGCCTTGTGGACTTCTTTCTTGTGGGAAATGGGCTCACCGAGGAGGCGAGCGAGACGCTGATGACTCAGGCAAAGAGGTGGCCGGCCGCTGCATCGACGCTTGCGTCACTTGCACCTCAGATTCGGGCCCGGGCGATCGAGCTGGGCTCGGCGCAGGGACTGTACCTTGCCAAATCTCTTCAGGGACCGGCGCAAGATACGGAGCTTGATACAGCTCTCGAAACAGCGCTTTGGACTCTGGCGAGGGGTTCAGATGATGAGCTAACGATGAGGCGATTTCTCGCAGTATCTCAAGATCCTGCGCGTAAACTGGAGATCGAGCAGAGGCTTGGGACGCAACAGGCCATCAATGCGGCAACCGGAAGTCCGCTTCGAACAAACATCGAGTCGATGAAGTTAGGCCAACGGCGCGCGGCACTTACGGTCCGCATGGAACACACATTGGGGATTCCGGCACTTGGTATCACGACGGGACAGGTCATCGTGAGGGCCCAAGAGAAGGCGGTCAGCGGATTGAAGGTAACGGCGGCATCGGAGGATGAAGATGCCGAGATTGTTCTGGTTGTAGACCCGGATCATCTCCTCGAGGCGAACATGAGCGGCCTGTCCGAGGAGCTCAGCAAAATGTCGTCCCGACTGGTTTTGGCAGGCATGCCCTGGAAGTTTTCAGCCTACTCGGCAACGCATCTTGAGGCAGAGGTCGTGGCGGGAGCGACCGACCAGCGGGTGGTAGCCTCTCGTATTGGCATGTTGTGGGATGCATGCGATGATTGTGAGGAAGAAGAGGATGGGCAGGTGACCGACGACCTTACCGCGGTCACGCTGCGAGGCATCGGCTCGTTTCGAAACAAGAGCCGGCGGCTCTTGATCCTTGGGACGAACGAACTTCGCGCAGCCCAGCAAGGACTTGCGAGCCTCGAAGGGAGGGCAGACAACGGCCTCTGCTACACCGATGCCAAGGTTGGGAGCTGTCTGGAGGGAGCAACGAGCCCCGCTGAAACGGCGAACTGCGCTCGACTCACGAACAAGATCCCTGAGATGGTGCCGCTGATTGCTCAGATGGACGAGTGCGTTCAGCGCCTGAACTCGGCACAGTGTGTGACATCAACGCTGGAGCGAT
>CAIQPA010000147.1 GCA_903873545.1 uncultured delta proteobacterium | reverse complement strand
GCGGCGACCTGGGAGGCGACGCTCTTGGGCGGTGCGGCTGCGCGTGGCGCTGTGGCGCCGCTGCCAGAGCCGTCGGCTGCAGCCGAACCGCTGCCCGAGCCGGCGCTGGAGCCCGCGCTGGAGCCACTGCCTGCGCTATCGCCGGAGCCATTGCCCGAGCCGCTGCCGGAGCCCTCCTGCTGCACCTTGGCGGCCACCTTCTTGAGCTCGGCCTGGCGGGTGGCGAGGTGGCCCAGCGCGATGCCGCCTGCGAGGGCTGCGGCGGCGACCCAGAACCAGGTGGACTTGACGACCCGTAGGCCCGGTTTGCCGCGGCTGAAGGAGAGCCAGCCGGCGACGAGGCCGGCGACAAGGCCGAGCAGGCCGGCGATGGTGAGGAGGAGGGCGGTGCGCTTGAGCTGGTCGTTCATGGCATCGGGGTCGCCACCGCCGCCGGGTGCTCCACCCTTGCCGCCGCCGGGGCCGTTGCCGCCGCCCGCTTCGGTGGGTTCGTTCAGGGGGCTGGGGCCTGTTCCGCCCTTCCCGCCCGGCGGGCCGCTCTTGCCGTCGTCGCCGCTGCCGGCGCCCGCGGCCATCTGCTCTGCCTCGCGCTGCGGGTCGCCGCCGGAGCCGTCGGAGGGGCCGCCCTTGAGGGCAACCTTGGGGGGCGCACCACCGCTGCCTTCGACAAGGCGGAGAATCTCCTCGCCGCCGCCGGCACCCTTGAGGTTCTCGCTGCTCGAGACGCGGCCGAGCATGAAGTACCAGGGGAGCGCGAAGAGGAGGATGACGACGATGAGTCCGGCGAGGCGGACGAGGTGGACGCGGAGCTCGCCGAAGACCGCATCGACCGGGTTGACCTCGGCGCGTTCGGCGTTGCGGTGGAGCTTGAAGTTGATCCGGTCGGGTTCGGAGCCGGGGGGCGCGAGCGGGTCGACGGGGAGCTCGGGCGGGCGCTGTTCGGGGGCGGTGGTCTTGGCGTCGGGGTCGCGCCCTTCGAGCCGCATCCAGGCGCGGCGGAGTTTGTTCAGGAGTGGGTGGCCGTCGTCGACGACGATGGCCTCGATGCCGGACGAGGTGAGCGAGGCGTGGAGGCGGTCGGCCTCGGCGCGGCTTCCGACGGAGGCGACAACGGCGGGGCCGAAGCCGCCGGGGACCTCGACGGCGAGGGTGGCGCCGGTGCGGGCCCCGTCGCCGCCGGCGCGCGAGATGGCGTGCTGGATGAGGAGCGGGTCGTAGAGCTCCACGGCCAAGACGGTGACCCGGTAGCGGCCGTTCATGGCAGCCTCGACGCAGGTGCGGCGGGCACCGACTGCAGGGCAGCGGCGCGGGTGGCGGTAGGGGTCATCATGTGTCGCTCGGAGGTACCACCCGCGTTGCGGGGTTGCCAAACAATTCCTGCGGCGGGGGCGGGGCGGATCTTGATCGTCACACTGCATAACGATACATCTGTTCAGTATCCGTTACGAAGGAGCGTAGTGACCATGGCCGCGCCTGTTCAGACAAGTCTGCCGCTGCTGCAGGAGGGAGGGGCTCGACCGGCACCGCACCGGCCGCGGTTTGCGGGGAACCATGAGAAGCGGGTGGCGGGGCTGGGGCGTGCGTTGCGGGAGGCGATGGCGCCGGTTGCGGGTGCAGATGTGGCGGGTGCGGCGGCTGAGGGTTGGCCGGTGCTGGCCTGTGTGACGGTGCCGTCGCTGGCGCTGCAGCGGCTGCTGCTGCGGGAGCCCTCGTGGGCGGCCGGGCCGGTGGCGGTGGTGGAGGCGGATCGGCCGTCGGCGCGGCTGCTGGAGGTGAACGGGGTGGCCTGGCGGCAGCGGGTGCGGCCGGGGATGCGGTATGCGGCGGGGCTGTCGCTGCTGGGGAGCCTGCAGGCGGGGACGGTGGAGCCGAGCGAGCTGCGGGAGGCGGCGCAGCTGTTGGCGGCGCGGCTTGCGCTGCTGTCGCCGCGTGTGGAGCCGAAGGCGGGGGAGCCGGGGGTCTTCTGGCTCGACCTGACGGGGATGCAGCGGCTCATCCCGTCGCTGGAGGGCTGGTGCGAGAGCGTGGTGGGGGCGCTGAAGGAGGCGGGCTACCGGTCGACGCTGGCGGTGGGGTTTAGCCGGTTTGGCACCTATGCGACGGCGCGGACGGTGCGGGGGGTGCGCCTCTACGGCAGCGTGGCGGAGGAGCATCGGGTGGTGTCGGGGCTGGCGCTGGAGCGGCTGCCGCTGGAGCCGGCGGTGCGTGAGACGATGGAGCGGCTGGGGGTGGTGACGGTGGGGCAGTTTGCGGCGCTGCCGGCGGCGGGGCTGCGGCAGCGGCTGGGCGAAGGGGCCGAGGCGCTGCACCGGTGGATGCAGGAGGGTGGCAACCCGGCGGAGGCCTGGCAGGAGGCGCGGAGCTGGGAGGCGGAGGAGGAGCTGGAGGGGCCGGAGAGCCGGTCGGAGGCGCTGGTCTTCTGGATGAAGCGGACGCTGGAGGGGCTGGTCGGCGGGCTTCGGACGGGCGAGGTGGTGTCGCAGGTGAGCGTGGAGCTGCGGCTCGATGACGGGCTGCGCTGCCCGCTGGCGGTGCGGCCGGCGGAGCCGACGGCGGAGTGCGGGCTGCTGCTCGACCTGCTGCGGCTCCGGCTGGAGGGCTACCCGCTGACGGCCGGGGTGGTGCGCTACCGGATGGTGCTGCAGGTGGTGCGATCGGGGTCGGAGCAGCGGACGCTCTGGAGTGCCTCGGCGCGGCGCGACCCGGCGGCTGCGGCGCGGGCGCTGGCGCGGCTGCGGGCCGACCTGGGCGAGGGGGCGGTGGGGCGGCTGGAGCAGCGGCCTGGCCACCTGCCGGAGGCGCAGAGCCTCTTTGTGCCCTGCTCCGGCTTTCGTGCGGCGCAGCCCTGCCGCAAGCCGGTGCGGGTGCTGGTGCGCCACCTGCAGGAGCGGGCGATTCCGCTGGAGAGCCGGCAGCGGAGCGAGCCGGATGGCTGGCTGGTGGCGGGGCTTGCGGCGGGGCCGGTGGATGAGCGGTCGGGGCCCTTTGTCATCTCGGGGGGCTGGTGGGCGCGCGAGGTGCGGCGGGACTACTACTTTGTGAAGACGCGGCGGGGCGACCTGCTCTGGATCTACCACGACCGGGTGCGGCGGAAGTGGTTCCTGCAGGGCGGTGTGGCATGAGCGGCGGGGCGGTCTGAGATGTATGCGGCGCTCTGGTGCAAATCGAACTACTCCTTCCTGGAGGGGGCGAGCCATCCCGAGGAGCTGGTGGAGCAGGCCCACCAGCTGGGGCTGACGGGGCTGGCCATCACCGACCGCGACGGGCTCTACGGTGCGGCGCGGGCCCACATCAAGGCGCGGGAGCTGGGGCTGCCGCTGATGCTGGGGGCGCAGGTGACGGTGGAGGGGAGCGAGCGGCTGCTGCTGCTGGCGCGGACGCGTGCGGGCTATGCGCAGCTCTGCCGGCTCATCTCGGCGGGGCGGCTGCGTTCTCCGAAGGGGCAGTTCTCGATCAGCCGCGAGGAGGTGTGTGCCCATGCGGGCGAGCTGGTGGCGATCTGGGCGCCGGAGCGGCTGCTGCTGCGGAGCGGTGTGGAGGAGCGGTCTGCGGAGGAGTCGTTCGACCTCGATTCGCTGCGGACGGGCCGCTCGCTGGATGGCTGGGTGGAGCAGCTCCGCGGGGCCTTTGGGGAGCACCTCTACCTGCGGCTGGCGCGCCACCGGCAGCCGGACGAGCCGGAGGAGGAGGTGCGGCTGCGGGCGCTGCAGGCGCGGCACGGGTTGCGGTTTGTGGCGGCGCCCGAGGTGCTCTACCACACGCCGCAGCGGCGGATGCTGCAGGATGTGCTGACCTGCATCCGGCATGGGCGGCGGCTGAGCGAGGCGGCGGGCTGCACGCAGCCCAACGCGGAGCATGCGCTGCTGAGCGGTCATGCGATGGCGGAGCGGTATGCCGATGTGCCGGAGGCGTTGGCGGCGACGCGTCGGATTGCGGAGAGCTGCCGCTTCTCGCTCGATGAGATCCGGTACCGGTATCCGTCGGAGGAGCTGCCCGATGGGACGACCTCTGCACAGGCGCTGCGGCAGCGGGTGGCAGAGGGTGCGGCCTGGCGATACGAGGGGGCGGTGCCGGCGGCGGTGACGGCGCAGCTCGAGCGGGAGCTGGGGCTGATCGAGGAGCTCGACTACTGCGGCTACTTCCTGACGATGCACGAGATTGTGCGGTTCTGCCGGAGCCGCGACATCCTCTGCCAGGGGCGTGGTTCGGCAGCCAACTCGGCGGTCTGTTTCTGCCTGGGGATCACGGCGGTGGATCCCGTGCGGATGGGGCTGCTCTTTGAGCGTTTCATCTCGCGGGAGCGGGCCGAGCCGCCCGACATCGATTTGGACATCATGCATGCGCGGCGGGAGGAGGTGATCCAGTTCGTCTACGAGCGGTATGGGCGGAGCCGGGCGGCGATGGTGGCCAACGTGATTCGCTACCGGGGCAAGTCTTCGGTGCGGGAGGTGGGCAAGGTGCTGGGGATGGCGGAGACGACGCTGGACCGGCTGTCGAAGACGGTCTCCTACGGGGGCGGTCTGAACGCGGAGCAGCTGGCGGCGGCGGGGCTCGATCCGCAGCTCCCCGTGCACCAGCACCTGATGGCGCTGACGGCGGAGATTGAGGATACG
>CAIQPA010000146.1 GCA_903873545.1 uncultured delta proteobacterium | reverse complement strand
CTCCGACCACCGCATGGCCCTGGGCCACATCGACCTCGTCGATGGGGAGCCCGACACCTCGATGCGCAGCTTCTCACCCGCCTCGGCGCGCGTTGCGCAGCTGCTTCCCCATCTGCGCCCGTGGAAGGGTTGGGTGCAGGCCGTCGGCGGTGCGATGCTGCTCGCGCTGCTGATGCTCTTCTTCCGCAAGCCCGACCCGGAGCTCTCCTACGAGCCGCCCACATCGGCAGCCCGCTGGCTCCAGTGGCTCCCTGCCATCCCCTTCGGCATCGGCCTGCTGACGGTGCTCGAGTTCGTGAAAGACGACGGGTACATCTCCTTCCGTTACGCCCACAACCTCATCCATGGCGAAGGGCTGGTCTTCAACACGGGCGAGCGGGTCGAGGGCTACACCAACTTCCTCTGGACCGTGCTGATGGCGCCCTTCGAGGCGCTCGGACTCGACCTCTTCCAGGTCTGCGAGTGGCTCGCCTTCGGCTTCGCCATTCCCCTCTTCATCGTCATGGCCCGCGCGATGGGGCGCCACACCGGCTTCCGCCGCGACGCCTCCTACCTCTGGGGTGCGCTCCTGCTCGCAACCTCCAGCAGCTTCACGCTCTGGTCCAAGTCGGGGCTCGAGCAGCCCCTCGCCATGCTCCTGCCCATGGCGGGCGCCTACACCCTCTGGCGGGCCCGCGAAGCCAACAGCGAGCGGGGCTACCTCATGAGCGCGCTGCTCTTCGCCGGCGCCTGCCTCACCCGCCCCGAACTCCACATCTTCCCCATCATCTTCGGCCTCTGGCTGCTCGTGGAGGCCGCCCGCCAGCGGCGCATCGACCGCGGGATGTGGCTCTGGGTGGCCGTCATTCTCGGCATCACCGCCCCCTTCCACGCCTGGCGCTACAGCTACTACGGCGGCCTCTTTCCGAACACCTTCTACGTGAAGACCGGGGCGGGCGACTTTGTCTGGCAGGAGGGGCTCAAGAAGCTGCGCGAGATGTTCGGCTTCAACTACTTCGGCCTGCTTACCCTCGCGATGCCCTTCGCCTTCCTGAACCGCCGCCTCCTCCTCGAGAAGCTGACCATCGCAACGGTCACCGTCTTCTTCATGGCCTTCATGGTCAAAGTGGGCGTGGACGAGATGCACTGGCACCGGCTCTACCTGCCCGCCCTGCCCTTCGCGATGCTCCTCGCCGCCATCGGCCTGCGCGAGCTCTTCGACCTCCTTGCCCAGCTGAGGCTCCCCGCCGCGGCCCGCGTCGCAGCGCTTGCAGGCTGGCTGCTCGTCCTCACCGCAGCCTCGCAGTGCCTCGCCTTCACCTACCGTGAGATGAACGGCTTCAACGGCCACGGCGACCTCACGGGCACCTATCACCCCGACCTCGGCAAGTTCCTCGTCCGACACGAGCGGCCCGGCGCACTGGTCGCCTTCCAGGATGTGGGCTCCACGCCCTACCATGCGCCCGACATCAACTTCCTCGACTTCATCGGCCTCGTCGATTTCACCGTGGCGCGCGCGCGGAACAGCTACGGCCTCCACGCCTTCATCGGCTCCGACCCGGACGGCAACAAGCCCAAGTTCAACGCCGAGATGCGCGAGTACTACTTCAAGCGCAACCCGGAGTGGGCCATCCTCACCATCTACACCCCCGACTCACGTCAGAAGGCCATTGCCGATGCCTTCGCCAAAGACCCGGGGCCGGGTGCGCTCGGTGATACCTACAACAACAACCCCTACCAGTTCGAGATCTGGCGAGATCCCCGCTTCCGCAAGGACTATGTCCATGTGCGCACCTGGCAGCGGTCGCGCGGCTACTACCTCTCGCTCTTCCGCCGGCGCGACCTCTGGGAACAGACCCCAGGCGAGGTGGTGCTGGATGCGCCGCCTGCCGACATGGGCGGCGTTACTGCGACCTTCGAGGGCGGTCTCGAGCTGCTCGGCAGCCGCATCGACAACGCCACCGACCCCAGCCGGGGCGCAGAGACGCTCGAGCGGCACGAGATCATGGTCACCACCTGGTGGAGGGTGCCGGGCCCCATGGAGAAGGACCTGAACTTCTTCCTGCACCTCAACAACAAGGATGGGTATCAGGCGCCGGCAGACCATGTGCCCGGCGACGCGATGTATCCCGCCGACCGGTGGAAGCCGGGCCAGATCATCGAGGATCGCTACCTGTTCCAGCTCCCCATGAACATGCGGCCTGGAGACTACGAGGTGAACCTGGGCGCCTATGTCCGCTCGACAGGACACCGGCTTGCGGTCACCGCGGGCAAGCAGGATGGCGCGAACCGGGTTGGCCTCGGTCCGCTCACAGTGGGCCGCCTCTACCCGCTCATCCACCAGTTGATCCCGCCGACCAACCTCGAGGTGATGCGGAAGTATCCCGAGCGGATTGTCTCGTCGGGCAGGGTCGGTCCGTAGCCTCGCCGCAACGCGCCGGGGATGAGGCGGCGGGCGCAGTAGGGCGGGCTGCTGCCGGTCCGCTCTTCTGAGCGCAGCAGTGCAGGTTCGGGACTCGTGCGTCGGGCGCACCTCGGCATCCCCGACGCTGCAGGCCCGATGCGCAGCGCAACGATCAGGACCGCCTGTCTGGCGCGACTGCAGGAGCTCGAAGCTGGCCGAGGGAGCGCTCTGCGCCGGCGATGCGGCGGCTCGCATCCCCACGTGGGAGCGGAGCGGGCCTAACCTCGCACAGGCGGCAGAGACTCGGCGGCCCAGTGTTGGTTGGATAGGATCGAAGAAGCCGCCACCGTGAAGGGACGGTGCTCTGCCAGGGTACAAGGAGGTGGGCCCGGCGGTGAGCAGCAGCGCCCGAGGCAAAAACGAAGAAGGGCCGCGGAGGAGCGGCCCTGTTCGAGACGGTGGAGGCCGTCGTTAGTCGATTCTCATGACGTCGAGGGCGAAGTTCGAGATGCCCGCCTTGCGGATGGCGTCAACGAGATCGGAGACCTCTTGGTAGTCAATCTGCTGGTCAGCAGAGATAATGACCTTGACGTCCTTGTCGAGCTTCTTTTCGGCTTCGAGGTCGCGTCGCAGGGTGGCCTGGTTCTCGACGATCTGCCCCTGCATGTAGATGAGGGCCTTTCCCGTGCCTTCCTTGAAGACAGTAAGGTTGATGAGGCCTTTGCCGCTCTGCTCAGCCGTCTTGGCGTCGGGGAGCGTTACGCCAGCCTCGGCCTTGATGATGATCGAGGAGGTCGCGATGAAGATAATGAGAAGAACGAGCGTGATGTCGACGAGGGGGGTAACATTGATTCCCTCGATCATGTCCTCGTCTTCGCCGCCTGCTGAGCCTGCCATGGTGTTTGCCTGCTATCTAGGAGAACACAGAACCGAAGGTGAGCGGTAAGGCCCACCGGGACGGACTACTTGTCTTCTTCGCTGAACATGTGGGCGACAAGCGTGCGGGTCAGGAGCTCGGTGTTGGTGCGAGCGGCTTTGACGTTCTGCTTGAAGATATTGAAGGCAACAACGGCCGGGATGGCGACGATGAGGCCAACACCGGTGGCGATGAGCGCTTCTGCGATGGGACCCATGACCGCAGCCTGGTCGCCTCCGCCCTCGCCCATGGCATCAAAGGCCATGATAACGCCGAGAACGGTACCGAAGAGACCGATGAAGGGGGCGTTGTTACCGAGCGTGGCCAAGTACCAGAGCGACTTGTCGTAGCGCTCGATCTCACGAACGAGCGCGCCGTTCATGAGCTCTTCAACGGCGCGACCGCCCTTGTCGAGCTGCTGCAGGCCGTAGGAGAGGACGTTCACCTCCATGCCTGGCGAACCGGCCTTGAGCGTGGTGACGGCCGCGTCGATGTTACCACCGTCGAGGCTGATCACGAGCTGGCGGAGCGCCTGGGCGTCGGCCTTGTGCTTCTTGTAGAAGAGGATGCGCTCGACCGCGATGAAGGTCGCGATGACACCAAGAATAACGAGAAGCCAGAGAACCCACTCGGCGCCAGTCTTGGCGATACCGAGCAACTTCATGGTGAGCCAACCGTTGGCGAGCAGAATGGAACTGAGGGAGGCGCTCATCGGATCTTCTACCTGTGTGGATGGTCAGACAAGAGATGCTGCGGACGAGGCAAAAACGACCGCGGTTCGGCGGACGGCACTACCAACGGGCCCCGCAGGGTGTCAAGTGAAACATGCGGCCGCAACGGAGAGAAAGTTGGGCCCCCCTTAACCAGACGAAAGAACGCGCGAGTGGCGCGCCTTCTCGTTGACAGTCGGGCTTGGTTCGCGTAGCCACTCGGGTCGCCCGACACCCCTTCTTCGGGGTGGCATGACACCATGCAGGCTGCAACTTCGTTTTCCTCTCGCGCGTGCGGAAGAGCCTAATGAATCTCACTGGACTTGTATTGTTGGCGGCGGTTCACAAGCAGGGATGGCTCACGGGCCAGCTCCTGAAGGTAGCGAACACGGGCGCGGAGTGGGTGCTCTGGGTCCTCATCATTCTGAGCATGGTCTCGCTCGCCATCATGGTGGAGCGCTTCTGGTTCTACCGGACGCATAAGGTTGACTCGCTCGCCCTCCGCCGGCTGATGGTGAAGGCGCTTGAGAACGGCTCGGCTGACCAGGCCGCCGACCTCATCCGCAACACGGGCGACAGCATGGAGGCCCGCGTGACGGTCTATGGTCTCCGTAACATCGGTCGCGGCCACAAGTCGGCACGCGAGCTCATGAACAGCGCCATTGAATGGGAGAACAAGCGCTACGAGCGCTTCCTCTGGTTCCTCGCGACGCTCGGCAACAACGCCCCCTTCTTCGGCCTCTTCGGCACGGTTCTTGGCGTTATCATGGCCTTCGACGCTCTCGGCTCGGGCACCAAGCCGGAAGGCGGAGGCTCTGCAGTCATGGGTCCCATCGCTGAGGCGCTGATCGCCACGGCCGTTGGCCTTCTGGTTGCCATCCCGGCTGTTCTCGCCTTCAACATCTTCAAGATTCGGGCGCACCACTCCTTCAACGGCGCCTCGATGCTGTCGCAGACCATGCTGGCCTTCGCACACTCCAACGATGCACCTATGGTTGCCAAGCACATGGTATCTCCCGCCAAGGCTGCGGGCCTGGGCAAGGGCGCTTCGCCCGAGACGAAGAAGGGCAAGGCGCTCGACAAGCAGGGCAAGCAGTCGAAGATGGCTGTCCCTGCAGAGCCGGTAAAGGCGCCAGAGGCTGTGGCTGCAGCGGCTCCCGCGACGGAAGTGGAGGCTGTGGAGGCCGCGACGGAAGTTGCAGCAGAGACGAGCGCCGAGACGGCATCGGACAAAAGCGAAGCGTAACGGTTCGGGCCGCTTCGGCGGCCGCTTTCAGCCCCTTGTGGGCAGACACTGGCATCACGCCGCCCTCAGGCGGCTCAACGGAGAGACACCGTGGCAGGTTCAAGCGGTAACCAAGACGAAGGCATCAGCGGCATCAACGTAACCCCGTTGGTCGATATCACGCTCGTGCTTCTCATCATCTTCATCGCCACCTCGGCGACCCTGGTGAAGGCCGAGCTCGGCATCAAACTTCCCGCGCAGGCGGCTCCTTCACAGGAGACCAAGCCGCCGCTGATCCTGGTCATCAAGATTGATGCCCAGAGCAAGATCAACGTCAACGGCACAGATGTGCCGCGCGGTGAGCTCAAGGAGTTCTTCGGCAAGGCCAAGAAGCAAGATGAGCGGGTCTCTGCGCAGATCTCGCCCGACTCCAAGACCAAGTACAACACGGTGGTGCAGGTGGTTGACGCTGTGCGTGAAGCCCAGATCAAGCAGTTTGCCCTCGCCGTCATCCCCCGCGCTGAGGCGGAGGGAGCAGAAAAGTAGGCGCCCCGGTGAAACTTTCACCGGTTTGCGACCTCCTTCGTTTGTAGGGTCATCGACCCACCAGCATCCGCGACAACTCGACCTAGGACATCGATCATGGCAGCAAGCACCCAGTCAGGCGCAGTTCGGGACAGCAAGGGCTACGACGCCATGGAGCGTAAGGACAAGAGTCCCAGCCGTATGGTGTTGGGATTCCTGCTCGGCACCGTCGTCCACATCGCTATCATCGCGATCGCTCTCTTCTTCAACTCTTCGAAGCTGACGCGCGGTCTGTCGTTCGAGGCCTTCGAGGGTCTCATCGCCGAAGATGTGCCTAAGGTGGAAGAGAAGCAGCTTCCTGACGAAGAGACCGAGTCCAAGAAGGCGGGCGGCGAAGAGGGCAAGTTCGGCGAGCCCGACAAGACCGAGGAGACGAAGCTCCCCGATCGTGACGGCCCGCTCGTCGAGGAGCTCCAGAACACGGAGCTGGCAAAGGCCTTCGACAGCCTCTCCGACAACAGCCAGCTTCAGGCGATCTTCCAGAACAACGACCTGATGGCGGGCGTAGGTCAGGACTTCGCGACGGCTGGCGAAGGCGACGGCATGGTCGTGGGCCGGGGCTCGGGCGGCATGGGCATGAGCGGCACCGGCAAGGGCGGCGGCGGCTTCGGTGCCGGCCGCGTGCATGGCGTTGGCAACCTCGACACCGGCGGCGGCAAGGGCACGGGTGCCGGTCTCGGCCGCCGTGGCGCCAAGGGCCCCAAGGCTGCGATCTCGGGTCGCGCTCGGGTGCAGAACGGCTTCCTCACGGCCGAGCAGATCGAAAAGGTGGTCCGGCGCCACAAGTCGGCCATCAAGTACTGCTACGAGCGCGAGCTCGTGAACGATGCCAAGTTGGGCGGCCGTATCGGCGTGCAGTGGACGGTCGGCCTCGACGGCAAGGTCGTCACCGCGTCGGTCTCCGAGAACACGATGGGCAACCGCAATGTTGAGTCTTGCATCCTCTCCGAGGTGAACAAGATGCGCTTCGACCAGCCCGATGGCGGCATGGTCGTGGTAGCCTACCCCTTCACTTTCCGCTCCGCCGAGGAGTAATCGCAGCCGGGTTCGCCCGGGCTGTCGACCCTGTCTGCTTTCGCGTCACCTTGTCCGTCTGAGCAATCATGAGCAACCTGAGAACTTTCGAAGATGCGGGCGTCGAGCTGTTTGGCAGCGATTCGCCGATCAGCAAGCCACTCTCCGCGGCGGCAATCCTCTTCATCGGCGTCGGCGTCCTGTCGCTCGCCACAGCCGGCTGGTTTGGCTTCGGCTACTACCAGACCCTGCGCCGTCCGACGGTGCATGTGCTGAACCCGCTCGACATCCGCGCGACGGTTACCATCGGCACCGAGAAGTTTGAGCTCAAGCCCCGCACCCAAGAGTCGCGGGTCATGGAGCCTGGCACCTACGACATCATCGTCGTCGATGGTTCCGGTGCGGAGATCACCAAGGAGACCGCGAAGGAGATCCCGGCCTTCACCGATGTGGTCGCCTACAACATCGCCGGGCTCGCCACGCTCCGCGACAGCACGGTCACCTACCGCAAAGACCGCAAGCTGAAGACCGAGCCGGACAAGTCGGTTCCCCACGTCGGCGAGACGCTGATTGTGAAGGACAACGTCGAATTCGTCTTCGTGAAGCCTCCGATGGAGATCTCCACCCGCGGCACTCCGCCGACGAAGATCCAGTACTTCTTCGGCCTCCCGGCCCAGATGGAGTCGCAGATGCCCTGGCAGTGGGAGGGCACGATTGGCTCGCTCTTCTACGCAAACCAGCCGGCCCAGGCGCTCGCGATGCTCGTGAAGGTGGCGGCGCTCGACGGAAAGAACCCCCGCGTTGGCAACGTCACGCGGCGCGTGCTTCAGAACTGCGTCAGCTACATCGACTTCCCCTTCATCACGACGGCGAACTGCGGCTCGATGTCCTCGATCGCCGCGCTTGCAGCCAAGGCTGGCAGCCTCGAGCCGCCCTTGGAAGACAAGGTGTTCGACATCTCCAGCGGAAGCGGCGAAGGCAGCGGCTCCGGCAAGTAGGCTGGACAGGGGCCTCGGAAGAGGCCCTTCTTCGTTTTTGGCCTCTGCAGCGAACGGGTCTCCCTTGAACATTCCGATTCTTCTCGAGCGGGACGACCTGCTCGTCATCAACAAGCCGGCAGGCCTGACCGTCATCCCTGCGCGCGGCGAAGAGGCCTCTGAATGTCTGACGCACCGGCTTCAGGCCGTGCGCGGCGAACGCCTCTGGGTGGTTCATCGGCTCGACCGTGAGACTTCGGGCGTTATGGTGCTGGCGCGGAGCGCGGCTGCCCACAAGCTGCTCTGCGAGGCCTTCGAGGCGCGTCGGGTCGAGAAGCAGTATCTGGCCTTCTGTCAGGGTGAGCCCGCCGCGCAGCGGGGGGTGATCACGGCGCCGCTGCTCAAGCTCTCTGGCGGCGGCTGCCGCGTTGGGACCGAGGCCGAGGGCGCGCAGCGAGCAACGACGGGCTATCGGGTGATTACGCAGTGGAAGATCGATGGTGGCACGATCTGCAAGGTCGAGGCGACGCCGCTGACAGGTCGTCAGCATCAGATTCGGGTGCACCTGCGCTCGGTTGGCCTGCCGCTGCTGGGAGATCGGCGCTACGGGCCCGTCGCGCCGCTGCTGACCGCGCCGCGCCTCGCGCTCCATGCTGCGAGCCTCCGGCTGCCGGCGACGGGTGGCCATCTCGCGGTGACCGTCACCTGTGCACTGGCAGAGGACCTGGCCGCGCTGGAGTCTGGGCTGGTCTCGACCGCCGGTTAGAGCGTTCGCAGCAGCCCCTCTGCCAGTTCGAGATGGGCGGTTGGTTGGAGTCCCTCGAGCGGCTGGTGGCTCACGGCGATGGCCGTCCAGCCCTGCTCTTCGGTGAGCGATGCAATGAGTTCGACCGCGCGACGGGCCAGTTGGGGCGGCAGCGCCGTGACGGGTTCGTCGAGGAGGAGCAGCCCCTGACAGGCCGCCAGAGCGCGCAGCAGCGCAACGCGCTGGGCCTCGCCCGCCGAGAGTTGCCCCGCACGGCGGGCCATGAGCGGGCCGAGTTCTAGGCCATCGATGATGGCTGCCTCTAGGTCGGGCCTTTGCGGACGGAAGCGGTAGGTGGCATCGAGGTGGTCGCGAGCTGTCCATCCGGGATGAAGCGATGAGGCCTGCGGCTGCCAGCCGACGCCGCGGAGGTGGCTCGGAACAAGCAGGTTGGGGCCGTCGGACCAGGTTTGATTTCGCCAGCGGAGCGTGCCCGACTGCGGCGGGATGGCGCCGGCGAGGAGCGCGAGCAGGGTGGATTTGCCTGCGCCAGATGGCCCTGTGAGCAGCGCTGCGCCCTGCCCTATGGTGGCGGCTGCCCGCAGCGCGCCATGGCCGGCTGCAGCGACGAGGGTGAGGTCGAGGTGGAGCATCAGCGGCCCCGGCGGAGCAGAGAGACTGTGAGCAGCAAGAGAGCCGAGAGGACCAGGACGGCGAGGACGAGCTGGTCTGCGTCGGCGGTTCGGCCAGCTGCGTTGGCGGCGTAGATGGCAACGGAGGCGGTCTCGGTGCGGCCTGGGATGGCGCCGGCGATCATCATGGTAATGCCGAACTCGCCGATGCCGCGGGCAAGCGCCAGGGCGGCACCAGCGGTGAGGCCGGAGGCTGCGAGCGGGAGTCGAACACGGAGCCATACCTGGCTGGGTGGCAGCCCGGCGGCGGCAGCGGCGCTGACGATGGCCGGCGGTGTCTGCTCGAAGGCGGCGAGCGCTGCGCGAAAGAGGAGGGGGAAGCCGGCGAGTGCAGCGGCAAGGACCGCCGCGGCGGGCGTGAAGAGAAGTTGGAGGCCGCCGAGCGGCCCATCGTGGCCCAGCAGCCGGAGGAGCAGGTAGCCCACGGCGGTGGGCGGGACGACAAGCGGGAGCGTGAGGAGGGCTTCGAGGGTGGCGCGCCGTCCGCGGGTCTGGCCGCTTGCCCATGCCGCGAGCGGGAGGGCGGCGACGGCGGTGAGCAGCGTGCCGGCGCAGGCGAAGAGGAGCGAGAGCAGGAGGGGCGTCATGGCGGCGGGCCGAAGCCGGCGTCGGTGAGGCTCTGGCTGAACCAGGGAGCGGCTGTGAGCGCCTGCCAGCGGGGCGCGAGCGTGGTAGCGGCAGGACCGCAGACGATGGCTGTCGCGGGGAGCGCGGTTGCGGCATCGGAGAGTTGCAGCCGTCGGCCTTCGGGCTGTGCGCGGAGGAGCGACCAGGCGGTGACGGCGGCATCGGCGGCGCCGCGATCGACCCAGGCGGCAGCGTCGGCCGCACTCGCAGCAAAGACGAGTTTGGGCAGCAGGCGCGGCGCCTCGGGGAGCGAGCCGAGGTAGGCGCGTGCGAGCCTGCCGTAGGG
>CAIQPA010000145.1 GCA_903873545.1 uncultured delta proteobacterium | reverse complement strand
GTCGTGGACGTGGCTCTCGCGCAGGCCGGCGCTGGTGATGCGGACGAACTCCGCCGTCCGCTGGAGCTCTTCGATGGTCCGCGCGCCGCAGTAGCCCATGCCCGAGCGGATGCCGCCGATGAGCTGGTAGATGTTGTCGGCAAGAGGGCCGCGGTAGGCGACCATGCCCTCGATGCCTTCGGGAACGAACTTGCGGGACTCGCTGACGTCGCCCTGCGAGTAGCGGTCGGCGGAGCCCTGTCCCATGGCGCCGAGCGAGCCCATGCCGCGGTAGGTCTTATAGGAGCGGCCCTGGTAGAGGACCTGGTCGCCGGGCGACTCGGAGGTGCCGGCAAAGAGGCTGCCGATCATGATGCTGCTGGCGCCTGCCGCGAGCGCCTTGACGATGTCGCCGGAGAACTTGATGCCGCCGTCTGCGATGACGGGGACGCCGTGCTTGGCGGCCTCGGTGGCGCAGTCGTCGATGGCGGTGACCTGCGGGACTCCGACGCCGGCGACGACGCGGGTGGTGCAGATGGAGCCGGGGCCGATGCCGACCTTCACTGCATCGGCGCCTGCCTCGATGAGGGCGCGGGTTCCAGCGGCGGTGGCCACGTTGCCGGCGATGATCTGGAGGTTGGGGTAGCGGGCGCGAATGGCGGCGACGGTCTCGAGGACGCGCACGCTGTGCCCATGTGCGGTGTCGACGGCGACCACGTCAACGCCGGCCTCGACGAGTGCGGCGAGCCTAGCTTCCGTGTCGGGCGAGACGCCGATGGCGGCGCCAACGAGGAGGCGGCCCATGCTGTCTTTGACGGCGCTGGGGTAGATTTCGGCCTGCTCGATGTCTTTGACGGTGATGAGGCCTTCGAGGTGGCCGGCCGCATCGACAAGGAGGAGCTTCTCGATGCGGTGCTTCTGGAGCACCTGCATCGCGTCGGTGATGGCGATGCCGACATGGGCGGTCACCAGGTCGCGGGTCATCGACTCAGCGACGGTCTTGGTGAGGTCCTTCTCGAAGCGGAGGTCGCGGTTGGTGACGATGCCCACGAGGCGGCCGCCGTCGACGACCGGCACGCCCGAGATGGCGTTGCGCTGCATGATGGCGACAACATCGGCGAGGGTCTGGCGCGGCCCGACGGTGATGGGGTCGACGACCATGCCCGACTCGGACTTCTTCACCTTGCGGACCTCGGCGGCCTGTTCGGCGATGCTGAGGTTCTTGTGGATGATACCAACGCCGCCGTGACGGGCCATGCAGATGGCGGTGGCCGCCTCGGTGACGGTATCCATGGCCGCAGAGAGCAACGGGAGCTTGACCCGGAGGTTACGGGTCAGCTGGGTGGAGATGTCGGTCTCTTTGGGGAGAAAGTCGCTGTACTGCGGTACGAGCAACACATCGTCAAAGGTGAGCGATTCTCTGATCGAAAGCCTCGACATGGACGACCTCTGGTGCAAACGGACCGACGGGGCGGGCAGGTTTGCGGGAGGCGTTTACGCCGCGCGGAGCCAAAGTTCAACCACGACGAGGCAGGGTTCGATCCTATTCGTGTTCAGGAGCCGGAGCCGCTGCCCTCGCCCGAGCCAGCGCCTGTACCCTCGGAGGGCGTGGTCTCTTCGGTGGTCGCCGCGGGATCGCGGAGCCAGAGGCTCACCTCGGTGGTGACGCCCCGCTCAATGGTGATCCGCTGTGCGGCCTCGCGTGCTGCCGCGCCACCCGTGGCGCTGAGGCCGAGCACGAGGAGGTCGTAGTTTCCGGGCGGGAGGCTGAGCGAGGCGGCGCCTTCGTTGCAGGCCACAGAGGCCTCCTGCTCGAGCGAACCGTTGAGGTCGAAGGCCATGACCAGGACATCGGCGACATCGACCTGCGAGCAGAGCGGTCCGCCGAAGTTCCACTCGATCTTGGCAGTGCCGGGCGCGGCGCGCATGACGACGACGGGCGGCGTCGAGGTGCCGGCTTCGCGCACGTCGATCACGCTGGTGGCGCCTTCGAAGACCGCAGCGCCTGCAGCGTTGTTGGCTGCGAGGAGGAAGGTGTAGCTGCCGGGGCGGAGGTTGGAGACGATGCCTTCGCGGTCGCCACAGGGGAAGCGCCAGATGGTCTGGCCGTCGAGGTTCGCGAGCCCACCGAGCAGTTCGACGGAGACCTCGTTGGAGCCGACCTCGGCACAGGAGGTGGGGCCGATGCGCCAGGCGAGCTCGACGCGACCGGAGGCCAGACCCGAGGCGTCGTCTGCACAACCGGAAAACAACAGGGCAGAGAAGGCGGCAATGGGCAGTGCGGCAAGACGCATAACGGTGACCTCGAGAGGGTGGTTCCCGAACGGCTACCCTGCCCTGCAGCCTGAGCGAAATTTTTTGCAGGGCTCACGCACCGAGCCACCGCCTGCCTCTGCGGACCGCGAAAAACTTGGAGCGGGCGGAGAGAGTCACCATGCTGTGAAGGTAATCGCAACCCATCGGAGTCTGCTCATGAAAAAGCTGGTCGTTTGGAGCTCACTGGTCTGGCTCGCCACAGGTTGCGCCTCGTTCACAGGCGCGAGTGCAGGCCGCTCGGAGTTCAGCTCCCCGCTGCTCAACGCGGCAGCTCCGGCCCCCTACCTCCGCGAAGGTTGGCAGGCGGAGCAGGAGAGCGACGCAGACAAGGTCGCCAAGGCGCAGGCTGCGCTCGAGGGCTCCTCGCGCCCTGCCCGTCCCGCGACGCCTGCCCCAAGTGCAGCACCGCGCAGTGACCGCGAAGAGCGGGTGAAGCCGACGCGACCCGCAAGCGAAGTTGCCAAGCCCGTAGCGGCGCCTGCGCGCCCACAGGCCGAGCGGCCTGCTCCTGCGCGTCCCGCGCCTGCGCGCCCTCAGGCAGCTCCGGCCAAGCCGACCGAGAGCGCCTCCAACGCCTCGTCGGGCCCTGCCGATGTGAAGCCGACGCGGGGCAGCGGAAGCTACACCCCAGAGTTCGCGGCAGGCTACGTGGTCGCGGTGTACGAAGCCAACGAGGTGCCCCTCGGCAACGCGGCCGCCGGAAGCATCGCCGACCTCTACCGCAAGGCGCAGCAGACCGGCACGATCTACCATTCGAGCCGCCCGGCCGTTGGCGACCTCATCTTCTTTCACAACACCTTCGACCGCAACGCCGATGGCCGCCAGAACGACTGGTACAGCCATGTTGGCATTGTCGAGTCGGTGGACGAGCAGGGGACCATTGCCCTGCTCTCCTACCTGGGCGGCAAGGTGGGCCGGACCTACATGAACCTCGAGTCGCCGGCGCTGGCAGAGCGCGCGGGCAAGACGCTCAACACGCGCATGAAGGCGGAGTCGACGGGGAGTGAGTTCCTCGCCGGCAAGCTGTTCGCGGGGTTTGCCAGCCTGCTCGGCAACCGGACCGAGGTGGTGGTGCTGGACGAGTGGCAGCCGAAGCCGGCCGACGTCGCCAGCCGGTAGCCGCCTTGCTTAGGCCTCGATGGTCGCTGCTTCGCGGGCGGCCTTCTTGGTTGCGGCGAGCTCATACCACTCTTTGACCCAGGCCCGCTCCTTGGCGATGCGGTCGTCGTGGAGGTCGAGGTAGGCCGCGGGCCAGACGGGGGCGTCGAAGTCTGCAAACTGGATGGTCGACGGCTTGACCGCCTGCGCGACCTCGCGGTCTGCGAAAGACCAGATGCGCCATGCGCCGTCGAGCCGTACGATGTTCCAGAGTTCGACCTGGTAGTGACGCCGTTCGCGCGATCCGTAGTTGGCGATGAAGAGGAGCTGCGCCGCGTCGTTGCTCTCGAGTTTCATACGGAGGAACTCGAGGGGCTGCATGCCGGGCATGGGCTTGGCGCGGCGGCGGTAGGTTTCGCCGAACTGGGCCTCGTCGCCGCAGCGGGCGCGGGCGGGAGAGCCCTCCGCGGTGAGTTCGTAGACCTCGCCCATCGCGCCCCGCTCCTTGGCGTCCCGCCAGCGGGTCCAGAGCGAGTAGGGGCGCTCGGGGTCCATGGCCGACTTGACGACATCTTCTACGACCGAGGTGTCGACCTTGGTGGTGGCGAGTTCGGGGACGCGCGCGAGGTTGAGCTGCCGGGCAGGGACTTTGAGTTTGATCTTCACGGTGGGCCTTCGATTAGCCGCGGGTGTCGCGGCGCCTGATGGTGGGTTGCGGGAGCGACTTGCCGCCCTGCGCCTTGGGGGTGGCGCGGAAACCGGGGCGCGGGAGGCCTGCGCGCGGATCGCGGCCACCCATCATCTGCTCGACGATTTCGCGCGGCGGCTCCTCGAGCAGGAGCTGATACCAGGGCATGTCGAAGGGCTGCATCTTCAGTTTGCGGCCGTTCTGCAGGTTCTCAAGGTTGGCCTGCGTGCGGGGCTCTGCGGTCATGGCCTTGATGCCACGGTTGAGCACCGCGATCGCCTCGCTGCGGGCGCCGCTCTCGTCGAGGCACCAGGCGTAACAGTTCCAGATGAGCGCCTCTTTCTCCGACCACTTCACCGCCCGCTCGAAGGCCGCCTTCATGAGGAGCGGCGCCTTGTCGCGGAAGTGGATGGCGCCGAGCATGGCGTGGGCGAGGCCATGGTTGAAGGCGGCTGCGGCGAGGTAGGGGCGGGCATCGTCGAAGCGCTTGCTCATGTAGAGCAGCGAGCCGATGTTGCCGCTGATCTGGCCCGACATGGTGGGGATCCAGGGGCCGAGCCGGTCGCGGACGGAGAGCAGGACGACGACGGCCTGGTCGATGGTGGTGCGGGCCTTGGCCTCCATCTCGCGCTGCTCTGCGACACTGGTGGCCGGGCGTTGCGGGGCGGCAGCGAGGATGTTCTGCACGACGAGCATCTCGCCCGCGAGCCGCTCGCTCACACGCCGATAGATGAAGTAGGCCGCGCCAAAGGCGGCAAGCAGGCCGGGGATGATGCCGTAGGCAATCGGCCAGCCGAAGGGCAGGACGACCAGCGCGCCGATGAGCAGGCCGAAGAGGAGACTGACGATTACAAGACGCATGGGTTGACCTAGTCGGCGTCGATGCCCGGCGCGGGGAAGGCGGTGATGAACTCGCGGACCTCGGCCTTGATGGTGGCGAGCGCGGCATCGTTGTCGTGGGAGGTGACGACGCGGTCGATCCAGCCGGCGAGGCGGGGCATCTCGGAGGGCGGCACGCCGCGCGAGGAGATGGCGGGGCTGCCGATGCGGATGCCCGACGGGTCGAAGGGCTTGCGCGGGTCGAAGGGGATGCTGTTGAAGTTGCAGACGATGCCGGCCTTGTCGAGCGCCTTGGCTGCGACCTTGCCCGACACGCCCTTCCCCGTGACGTCGACGACGAGCAGGTGGTTGTCTGTGCCGCCCGTGACCATGCGGAAGCCGTGGGAGGTGAGCGCCTCGCTGAGCGCTGCGGCGTTGTCGATGACGCGGCGGGCATAGGCGGCGAAGGAGGGCAGCGTGGCCTCCTTGGCTGCCACGGCGATGGCGGCCGTGGTAGCGTTGTGCGGTCCACCCTGCAGGCCGGGGAAGACGGCGCGATCGATGGCGGGCGCGAGCGCGGCGCGACAGAGGATCATGCCGCCGCGGGGGCCGCGGAGGGTCTTGTGCGTCGTCGAGGTGACGACGTCTGCGTAGGGGACGGGCGAGGGGTGCAGGCCGGCGGCGACAAGACCCGAGATGTGGGCGATGTCGCAGGCAAGGTAGGCGCCAACCTCGTCAGCGACCTCGCGGAAGAAGGCCCAGTCGACGAAGCGCGGGTAGGCAGTGGTGCCAGCGAAGATGAGCTTGGGCTTCACCTCGTGGGCGATGCGCCGGACCTCGTCGTAGTCGATGCGCTCGGTGACCTTGTCGACCGGGTACTGGTGCGACTGGTAGAGTTTGCCGGAGAAGTTGACGCCCCAGCCATGCGTGAGGTGGCCGCCGTGCGGCAGGCCGAGCCCCATGACGGGTGCGCCGGGCTCGATGAGGCCGAAGTAGACGGCCATGTTGGCGGGCGAACCCGAGTAGGGCTGCACGTTGGCATGTTCGGCGCCGAAGAGGGCCTTGAG
>CAIQPA010000144.1 GCA_903873545.1 uncultured delta proteobacterium | reverse complement strand
CTGGATGCCGTAGGGTTCGACCGACTTTGCCAGGATGCGGCCGCTCTCGTCGAGCAGCACCGCCTTGTTGGCGTGCGTCCCGAGATCGTGGCCGACGAGCAGTCCCATGCGCTAGAGCGGCAGCGGAACGGCGTGGCTCACGCCCGCGGCGTCGATGCGCTCCACATGGATGGACTCTTTGCCGCCGGAGCCGAGCAGCTTGGCGATGCCGGCGGTGAGGAGGAGGATTCCGAAGGGGTTGGGGACGGCCTCGGGCGGGTAGACGCCATGGGCGGGGATCTCGCCGCGCGCCATCATCACGGCGCCTGCAGCAGCGGGGATGCCGGTGCCTTCGCCAGCGCCCGCAGACTGCGACGAGAGCGAGAATATGAAGCGGTTGGGCTCACCGCCGGCAATGCCATCCACCACCACCTTGAGGCAGCCGCCGGGGCCGGTGACGCCGGCCTCGCGGAGCAGCTCACCGCGGCGCGAGAGGATGTGGGCGACGGCGAAGTCGATGGGCACGACGGGCTGGCCGTTGACCATCATGGGTGTGTCGCCGCAGGTGCCGGCGCGCACCATGTCTTGGGTCAGGTGGAAGTAGGAGAGGGGGAAGATGACGCCGAGGTTGGTGGCACGCTTGAGGCCCGGGAGGAAGGTGGGCAGCGTGATGGTCTCGGGGTGGGGATAGGGGTAGACGGGGAAGGTTCCGATGTCGCGGAAGGTGGTCTCGACGGTGGCCGCCTTGCCGCTCTCTTCGAGCTGCCGCACATGCTCGAACTTGCCGTCGAGGAAGAGCGGGATCTCGTTGAGCATGGCGAAGATGCGGTGCTTGATGACGGCCGCTCCCTCTTCCGGTTCGCCGCCATGGATGTGCATGATGTCGACGCCTTCGACCTTCTCCATGAGCATGGTGGAGCAGAGCGCGACGAAGAGGTTAGCGAGGCCCGGCGAGTTGCCCATGCCGACGAGTGCGGGCACGCCGGCGGCCTTGGCGTCGGCGTCGAGCGTGAGCATCTCGCGGGTGGGGGCGAGGTCGTCGCAGATGTCGACGTAGCGCACCTTGGCGGCGATGGCGGCGCGCAGGATCGGAGGCCCGAACTTGTAGAAGGGGCCCACGCAGTTGAGGACGCAGTCTGCGCCCGCCATGACGGCCGCGAGGCTGGCGTTGTCGAAGGCGTCGAAGGCTGCGGCCTTCATGCCCGCGCGACCTACGGCCTGCACCACCTTCTCGGCTGCTTCGAGGCGCACATCGGCGACGACGAGCTCCGTCACATCGCCCTGGGTCGCAAGCGCCCGCACTGCCACGCTGCCAACACCACCCGCGCCACCAAGTACGACAATTTTCATGAGCTCAACCGATGCGTGATGCAGCCCGAATGGGCCGCGGAGAGAGTCAGAAGCAGGGGCCGCTGGAGACAGCCATGGAGAGGTTGCCGCTGGCGCCGTTGAAGCCCGAGACGATGAGGTAGTAGTAGACGCCGGGCGTGGTGTTGAGCGTGAAACGGGTCTGCTGAACGCCCGCGGTGTCGTCTTCACAACGGAGCGTGGTGGTGGTGTCAGTGCAGCGGGTGCGGGCCTCGACGACGGTGTCGTAGTCAGAGCCTGTGGTGTCGAAGCAGTAGGTGGCGGCCGAGGTATCGAAGGGCTGGAAGGCGAAGACCACATCGGGGCTGGCGGTTGTGCCGAGGCCGCAGGAGACGGTGGTCTGATCGAAGCCGCCCACGGTGTTCACATTCCAGCTGTTGGTCGGGTCGATGGGCTCGACAAGGAAGGGGGTCTCGCAGATGCCGCCGTTCGACGCGCTGAAGTTGCAGCGGGCGTCAGTCAGGCAGACCGAGTCGTAGCAGTCGAAGTAGCCGTCGCGGTCGTTGTCGATGCCGTCGTTGCAGTTCTCTGTGCACTCGATACGTCCGAAGCAGTCGAGGTCGTTGCAGTCGATGGTTCCGTCGCCGTCGTCGTCGCGGCCGTCGTCGCAGATGGTCTCGCTGACGCCGGCGATGCAGCCCGGGTCGAGGCGGCAGTCGCTGTCTGCGCAGTCGATCGCCCCGTCGCCGTCGTTGTCGGTGCGGTCTGCGCAGAGTTCGGGCGCCGGCAGGCTGGTGCAGCTGCCGTAGCGCACGCGCAGGATGTAGGGGCCGGGCGTGATGTAGCTGTCCACGTTGATGAAGTAGCGGGTGTCGGCGTCTGCAAAGAACTGGATGCGGGAGGCGTTCCCGAGGCCGACGGTGTCGTCGTTGCAGGCGATGTCGCTGGTTCCGGGGCAGCTGTCGCGGAGGTAGAGGACGGTGTCCATCGACGAGCCGATGGTGTCGATGCAGACGGTCCCTGCGCGGGGCAGGAGCAGGTCCCAGGCCTCGTCGGGGTTGCCGATGCCACCCGTGCAGCTGATGCCGGCGGAGGTGTTGTCGGAGCCGGTCGTGTCGCCGAAGAAGGTGCCCACGTTGTCGATGCGGAAGGCGGCGCCGCAGGTGCCGTCGAGCAGGGTTCCGCAGGCTGCGTTGGAGGTGCAGTCAGGGTCGTTGCAGTCCTGCAGCCCGTCGATGTCGTTGTCGATGCGGTCGGTGCAGTTGGTCTCGGTGGCGGGAACGCAGGGGACGACGCGGGCGCAGTCTGCGTCGGCACAGTCGGTGAGGCCGTCGAAGTCGTCATCGGTGGCGTTGACGCAGGAGGTCTCGGCGGCCGGTCGGCAGGCCACGTCGGAGGCGCAGTCTGCGTCGGCACAGTCGGGCGAGCCGTCGAAGTCGTCGTCGAGGCTGTTGGTGCAGGAGGTCTCCCGCGTGGGCACGCAGCCCGTCACGCGGAGGCAGGCCGAGTCGGCGCAATCGGTGGCGCCATCGAAGTCGTCGTCGATGCCGTTGAAGCAGTCCTCGTTGGGGATCGCGGCACAGACGGGGTCGAGGTCGCAGTCGGGGTCGTCGCAGTCGACGGCGCCGTCGCCATCTTCGTCGATGAGGCTGTCACAGAGCTCGATGGGGATGTCGCAGGCGTCGGGGATGCCGTCGCCGTCCACGTCGAGCCGGTCGTCGCCGAGCAGGCAGATGTCACGGGCGTCGCAGATGCGGTCGCCGTCGACGTCGGGGCAGGTGAGGATGCCGCAGGTGTTGGTTGCGGGAAGGCACTGGCGTCCTGAGAAGCCGTCGACCGAGGTCACGATCTGGCAGGAAAAGCCGCCGGGGCAGCCGGTGCCGCAGCCGACGGAGCAGAAGTCGCCGTTGTCGAGCGCGAGGCAGAGGCCGCCGCGGAGCGGGCAGCCCGCGTCGGAGGTGCAGGTCGAGCAGAGGCCCGTCGCAGGGAGCTGGCAGTTGATGTCGCAGCCGTCGTTCGGGAGCCGGTTGCCGTCGTCGCAGACCTCGCCCTCTTCGACGGTGCCGTTGCCGCAGACGGCGACGAAGGAGCCGGTGTCGGTGCCTGTGTCATCAATGGTGGTGTCTGTGGGGTCGGTATCGGCGACGGTTGTGTCGTCGATGGTGGTGTCGCCGGTCGCGGTATCTGTAGGGTCGGTATCGGCGACGGTGGTGTCCGCGGAGGTATCGGCGACGGTGGTGTCATCGATCGTCGTGTCGACCAGGTCGGTATCAGTGGTGGTGTCGTCGACGGCTGTGTCGAGGGCCGTGTCGACGGCTGTGTCTTCGAGGGTATCGGCTG
>CAIQPA010000143.1 GCA_903873545.1 uncultured delta proteobacterium | reverse complement strand
GTGCGGGCGGATTTGGCGGCCGGGTCGCCGGGATGTGGGTGGCGACGACGGGCGACCTGCTGCTGTCGCCTGCGGTGACCTACGGGGCCGGCGCGCTCACCTGGACGCTCTCTGCGACGCAGACGGTGGCGTCGGAGGAGCCGGCGTTGACGGTGGGCGATGTGGTGGGGAGCGACGACGAGGTGCTGCTCACGGTGCGTGCCGTCTACTGAGCGGGGTCGCTCTCGGTTCGCGCTCTTTGACAGCACGGCCGGTGCGGGTAAGGGAGCGGCCGCAATGGAGCCACTTGGCCCTCAACGAAGGACGAGACCATGGGACGTACATTTGAGAACCGTAAGTCGGCGATTTTCGCCCGATCGGACAGGATTTCGAAGGTCTTCGCCCGCCTTGGGCGCGAGATCGTGATTGCTGTTCGTCAGGGTGGTGGAACGACGCCGGAGACGAATTCGACGCTCAAGCGGGTGCTGGCAAATGCGCGCGCTGTGTCGATGCCGAAGGATACCATCGAGAACGCGATCAAGCGGGCGACGGGCGAGGGCGGGGATAACTACGACGAGGTCATCTACGAGGGCTACGCGCCCCATGGCATCGCGATGCTGGTGGTGACGGCGACCGATAACCCGACGCGGACGGTCGCCAACGTTCGGAGCCACTTCAACAAGTGTGGCGGCAGTCTTGGCAACTCGGGGAGCGTGGGCTTCCTGTTCAACAAGATGGGGGTCTTCCGGCTCAAGCCGGAGGGTATCAACCGCGAGGATCTGGAGCTGGAGCTCATCGACTTCGGCCTGGAAGAGCTGGGCGAGGGGACGGGCGAGAAGGGCGAGCCGCAGCTGGTGCTGCGCTGCGCCTTCAACGACTTCGGCAAGCTGGCCGGGGCCATCGAGGCGCGGAAGCTGGCGCTGGTGAACTCGGGTGCCGAGCATGTGCCGATGACCTCGACGGAGCTCACCGATGCGCAGATTGATGATGTGATGAAGCTCATCGAGCGTCTGGAGAACGACGACGATGTGCAGGGCGTCTTCCACAACCTGGAGTAGGGCTGTCGCTGCCTGCGGCGGCACGGTCATAGAGGAGTTTCGACATGGCTGAATCGCTTGCAGGGAAGGTTGCCTGGATTACCGGTGGTGGCAGCGGGCTGGGGCTCTACCTCGCGGTGGAGTTGGCGCGTCGCGGCTGCGATGTGGCTGTCTCGGGGCGTCGGACGGACCGACTGGCCGAGGCGGTCGCTGCCATCGAGGCGACAGGTCGCCGGGGCTTTGCGGTGGCCTGTGATGTGACCGACGATGCATCTGTGGCGGCGGCGGTTGCGGAGGTGGTGGCAAAGGCTGGCCGGCTCGACATCGCGGTTGCGAACGCAGGGTTCGGTGTCGGTGGTCGCATCGAGACGGTGGATGCCGCGGCCTGGCGCAGGCAGTTTGAGACGAATGTGGTGGGGCTGACCTCGACCATCTTCCATGCGATGCCGGAGCTGCGGAAGACGAAGGGTCGGATGGTCTTGGTGGGGAGCGTCTCGGGCTTCGTGGCGAGCCCGGGCATGGCCCCCTACCATGCGAGCAAGTATGCGGTGCGGGCGATAGGGCAGTCGCTCTCGATGGAGCTGGTGGGAAGCGGTGTGAGCTGCACGAGCATTCACCCAGGCTTTGTGGCGAGCGAGATTGCGCAGGTGGACAACACGGGTGTCTTCCGGCCGGAGGTTGTGGACGGTCGGCCGGCGAAGCTGATGTGGCCGACCGACCGGGCCGCGCGGGTGATGGCCGATGCCATCGTGGCGCGCCGGCGGGAGTTTGTCTTCACCTTCCACGGCAAGGTTGCAGCCTGGCTGGGGATGCATGCGCCCTGGCTGGTACATGCGGTGGCGTCGCGGTTTGCGAGCAATTACCGGCGGCGTTCGCTGGAGGGATAGGGCGGCCTGCAGGGGCAATGATTTGTTTCCACCTGACGCGTGGTGTGCTAGTGGCGCGCCGCGATTCGCATTGTCAGGAAGTGGAGTAACTTCATGAAATTGAGTGATAAACTGTGCCGTTTGATGATATTGATTTCATCTGTTTTTGCAGGTGTTGGCTGTTCGAATGATTTTAGAGAGCCTAATGGCTCGGTTTTGGTCGAGAGTGACTC
>CAIQPA010000142.1 GCA_903873545.1 uncultured delta proteobacterium | reverse complement strand
CGCCACGCCTGAGCTTTCGGGCGGCCTCGCCGGTTGGACCACGCTCGCCTTCTTCGCTGCGGTGGCCTCCATCGTGGTCGGCAACCTGGTCGCGCTCACGCAGAAACGGGTGCGCCGCATGCTTGCCTGGTCGTCGGTCGCACATGCCGGCTACCTGCTCCTCGCCCTCTGCGCGCTCGGCGTGCAAGAGGCCGCGGCCGGCTCCATCCGTGCGGTCATCCTCTATGGCGCAGCCTACGCCATCGCCAACGCCGGCGCCTTCATCGTGCTGGCCGCCTTCGGTCGCGACAAGGCCGAGGCGGATACGCTCGACGAGCTCTCCGGCCTGGGCCGCAAGCACCCCGCGATGGGGCTCGCGCTGAGCCTCTTCCTCATCTCTGCTGCTGGCCTTCCGCCCGCGGCTGGCTTCGTCGCCAAGCTCACGCTCTTCTCGACCGCCTTCGCCGCCGGCGAGGGAGCCGCCACGCCGGCCTACTGTGCCGAGATGCTACAGTGGCTCGCGGTCGGCGGCCTGGTGCTCAGCGTCGCGGGCGGCCTCGCCTACCTGCGGGTCATCGCCCACCTCTACGGCCGCGACGCCCATGTCCGCGTCGACTACCGGCCCCACCCCGCCACCACGCTCGGCGTTGCGATCGCGGCGGTGCTGACGCTCTGGATGGGGCTCATGCCCGGCCGCGTGTTGGTCTGGGGCGACAATGTCGCCAGGCAGCTCCTTCCTGCGCCTGCTGTGGCCGCACCGTCTGAGCCTGCTGCGCCCTCCGAGGTTGCACCTTCCGAAGCGCCGAAGGCCATCGAGGTCGTGCCGCTGCCCAACGCAGAGCTGCCTCGTTAACCATGGGGCGCGCTCCGCTCTGGTTCGCAGTTGCGCTGGCGTTTGTCGCTGCGTGTGGCGAGCCGTCGGAGTCGGTGAGGCTAGAGGAGGGCTCCGGCTCAGGCAGCGGCCTGGTCGAGGCCTCCTGCTGGACCGCAACCGCAGGTCCCATCTGCCCCGCGCAGCCGCGCGGACGGGTGGAGGCCGACTGCCCGGCCGGGCTCCTTGAGGGTTCCGGCTTTTTGGCGGGCACAGGGTTGTGCGCGCCCGCCTTCGCGCAGGTCGACTGCCCGCAGGAGTGGGAGCGGTCGGTGCGCGAAGGCGTGACCTTCTGCGCGCCGCCTCCAACGCCGACCTGTGCTCCGGGCGAGCTTGCGCTGCCGGGCCGCTGCCTGCCCGTCGGTGAGCCCTGCGCGCCCGGCGCCGACTGGCCCGACGAGGCAACGCTGCGGGCACGCGCGCCGGGATATGAGGGCCCCATCCTCTATGTGCGGCCCGACGGCGACCCGGCAGGCGACGGCAGCCGGACCAACCCCACGACCCTGACCACAACCACGATGCGCCGAGCCGAAGGTGGCATCCTCGCCCTCTCGCGCGGTCGCCATAGCGCAGCCCTGCGCGTCGACCGGTCGCTCGCCCTCGTGGGTGGCTGCGCGGCGGAGACGGTCGTGGAGGCTGCGACGCCCTCGGAGACCCTCGGCACGATGGAGCTCGCGGCCAACGGGCCCGTGACCGTGCGGGACATCACCATCACCGGCGCCCGCCCGGGCCTCGTCATCCGGGGCAGCGGTGCAGAGGCCCACCGCGTGGCCTCGGTGCTGATTGATCGTGCGACCGGCTATGGCATCAAGGCAGAGTCTCCGCAGCTCACGGCCCTCTCGCAGGTGGGCGTCGTCGATACGCAGCCCTTCGGCGACGGCAGCTTTGGCATTGGTCTCTCGGCCTCTGCCGGGGCCATCGTTGCCGGAGAGCGGGTGGAGCTTCGCGCAAACCGGACGCTCGGACTGCTTGTCACGGGCGCGGGGAGCCAGCTCTCGCTGGAGGAGAGCCGCGTGGGCGAGACCCTGCCGCAGGAGAGCGACCGCCGTTTCGGACGGGGGGTGAATGTGGGCGCGGGTGGACGATTCGACGCAGCCGCCACACTGGTGGAGGGCAACAGCAGCACCGGGCTCTTCGCCATCGATCCTCAGAGCGCCATCTACGGCATCCAGTTGGTGGTCCGAGGTACGCTCGCAGATGCACGGACGGGCGATTTCGGGCGCGGCATCGAGGTCGACACAGAGGCGCTTCTCGACTGTGAAGGCTGTGTTTTAACGGGCAATCTGGATGCCGGCCTGGTGGTCGATGATGGCGGCATCGCGACGCTGCGCCAGACGGTCGTCGCCGACAACCGCCCGCGCACGAGCGACGGTCGCTACGGCCGCGGCATTATGGTGCAGGGCGGAGGTCGGCTCGATGCTTCCGGATTGCTCATCGCCGGCCACACCGACCTAGCGCTCTACCTGAGCGATCCCGTGACCGAGGCAGCCCTCACCGACCTCGTCGTTGCAGGCCCAGCCGCTGCGGTGGACCGACTGGTGAGCATCCAGGCAGAGGCCGCCGCAGACCTGCAGCGGGCCCGCATCGTGGGCGACGCGCTGCTCGGAATCTACGTGGGCACAGGCGCCTCGGTTGCCGCGAACGATCTGCAGCTCGAGGGCCGCGGCACAGCCGAACTGGCGGAGACCGCGCGACTGCTCGAGGTGAGCCGCGGCGGCGCGCTGACGGGGCTCCGTGTTGCGCTCTTCCCGGCGCAGGGTGGCGGCGCGCTGGTGACCGAGCCTTCGGCCAGCCTCGTGCTCCGCGACGCGCTCCTTCGGTCGCCCCACACCGGTCGCCCGGGTCGCGGCGTGGAGGTCAACCTGGGCGGCAGGGCGACGCTCGAGCGGGCGCTGGTGGAGGGGTTCGATGAGGCGGGCGTCGCAGCCCTCTTTGCGCCGAGCAGCCTCGTACTGCGGGATGCGGTGGTTGCCTCGGTGGCGGGGCTTCCTGGAGCGGCGCGCGGCAGCGGTCACGCGCTGGGCGTCTACGACGGCGCCGAACTCACCGCGACGGAGCTCGTGGTCCGCGAGGCCGCGCAGGTGGGGCTCCGGCTGGCAGGTGCAGATACCCGGTTCGACGTCGCGGACGCGGCGCTGGTCGACTGCTTCGTAGGCGCCAACCTCGAGATTCCGGGCCTCTCCAGCGAGCAGCTCAGCGCGCTGTTCCGCGACGAATTCTACGCCGGAAACGGTCAGGACATCGGGCTCCAGACCTTCGACCTGCCCGAACCGACGACTTCGCTCGAGCCTGCAAACTAGGGCCCCGTCTGCGTGACCGTTGCCGCTGCCGCGATGTTGAGCAGCAGCGACTGGGCGAGCCGCACTTCGGAGAGCGCCGCCGGGTCGAGGTCTTCGAAGAAGGCGGCGAGCTGCCGCGTGACGACCACCGTCTCGTCGCCGCCAGCCGCGGTGCTGACGGGCCGCTCCAGGTCGATGTAGCTACCTGTGTTGAGCTCGGTGTGGATGGCGAGCGGCGTCTGTGTCTCGCTGCCGGCCGCCGACCACCAGCCGTCGAGGTGGAGCGTGATGCGGTCCATCGGCACAGTGGCGGCGCTGGCGTCGAGGTTGGTGTCGGCCCGCGCCACAAGGTAGTGGATGCTGCAGTAGGAGGCGTTGTCGGGGAGCAGGGCTTCGCGCTCGAAGCCTGCGGTGAGCGGGACGAGCGGCTCGACCTCGCCGTAGACGAAGCTCTGGTCGCTCAGGCCGCCGTGGCCGGCCCAGGCGAGTGGCACAGGGCGGAGCCAGTCGAGGAGACGCGATGCGGTGCTTGTCGTGGTCTCGCAGGGCCGGAGCTGCAGGCCGTAGGTGACGAGATAGCCGCGGGTCACATGGAAGGTCACACCGCGCCCGTTGGTGACCTCCCAGCCGTCCGCTGTGGTGGTGACGCCGGTGGTGTCCCATTCGACCTTCCAGCGGAGCGAGAGGTCACCTTCGGGCTGGAGGTCGGGGTCGCTGTCGCAGCCGGCCAGCAGCGCCAGGCCGAGCCAGGCGGCTGCCTTCATCGGGCGGGGACGCAGAGGCCGGCGGCGGAGCAGGTGAAGGTGCGGCCTGGCACAACCGGGCAGTCGGCCGCGGTGGTGCAGGTGGGGACGCAGGCCTGGCCCATGGGGGTGGTGGTGCATTCGCAGCCGAGTTCGCTGGGGCAGGCGCCTGCTGCTTCACAGTCGCTCTGCGTGGTGCAGGCGGTGGGCGTTCCCGTGCCGCCGCCGGTTCCACCACCGCCGCCGTTCACGACGCTCGGGCCGGGCACGCCATGGTAGCATCCGATGGTGTAGGGGAAGGTTGCCGTGGCGTGGTAGCCGTAGCTGCCATCGGGGCCGATGCGGCCGTTGCACTGGTCGAGCTTGGTGGGGTCGCTGCTCGGCGTGAAGGCGTGGCGCTCCCAGGCGAGTTCGCTCGGGTCGCCCGTCTGCTGCCAGCCGCTCTGGAAGGTGACGACCTCGGTGCAGGCTGCATCGACGCAGCCGTTGGGGCCGTAGATGGGGAAGCCGTCGAGCGCGTAGCCGATGATGGGCGAGGGCACGCCTTCGAGGGCGGCCTGGGCGAGGCACTCCTGAACCAGCGCATGGTAGTGGTAGTCTCCGCCGCCACCCGTGTGGCCTTTGCAGAAGTCGACGATGGCGTTGTAGACGGGATCGCCAAAGTTGTCGGGCATGGCCGCCTCGTTGGCGCCGTAGATGGGGATGCCGTTGATGGCGACCGCGACCACGCCGAGGAGCGGGATGGTGGTGAGGGTGTCGGTGAACTCCGGCACGAGCGGGAGGCGCCAGAGGTGGGTCTGGGCGCGGAGTGCGTTGGGCGTGATTGGCACGAACTGGTAGCCGATGATGCCGTTCGACTCGACGTTGAGGTAGTCGGCGTCGCAGTAGGCGCGCAGCGACGGGTCGGGGTAGGCGCTGTTCTCGGGCGCCGGGTCGGCCTGCACGAAGAGTTCATCTGGGCAGTTGTCGGTGCTCGTGTCGGCGGTGGTGTCCGTCGAGGGCTCCGTGTCGGTGGTGGCATCAGCCGAGCCGCCGGCGTCGGACTCCGTATCGCTGGTGGCGTCAGCCTCCGCGCCCGTGTCGGTCACGCCGCTGTCTTCGGTGCCCGATCCGGCGCCTGTGTCTGCACCTGAGCCCGTCGCAGTATCGGCGCCATTGTCACCGGTTGCGCTCCGCGCGGCGCTGTCGCTGGAGCAGGCGGCGAGGATGAGAAGGGGCAGCAGAGAGAGGCGGTTCGTCATGGCTTGGATCCTGGAATGTGTGCCGATCGCGGCGCAGCGCTCCCGAGACGCTGCACCTTCCTGTTCGGCCTATCCCACCCGCCTTTGTGCATGGCTGGGCCAGAATTCCGCGGGACGCCTATCCGTCTTCGCCCACCACGCCATCTTCGCCGACCACCGCACGGGTGCCGAGCGCGCCGTCGTTTCCGACCAGCCCATCTTCTCCGACCACCGAGCGGGCGCCGCTGAGCAGCGAGGGGAGCCGCGTGGGCGCAACATCGAAGGTCACGCTGTTGATCACACCCTGGCGGAGCAGGTTGTCGCGGCTCACGATGCGGGGCTCGAGCTTGGGCGCAAAGTCGGCCACGCCACCCACCTCTGCGCCCGCCGCGACGCCGAAGCCGCTCCAGGTGCAGAGCCGGCCCTCCGCTGTGGCCTCGCAGCTCCAGCCGGTGCCGCCAACGGCGGTCGGGTTGTCGAGCGACTGGCCATCGAAGTCGCTGGCGTTTTCGGAGCAGGTGCGGGTGCCTGCGCTCGTGGTGCAGCTCCAGTCGTAGGCGGCGGCCACAGGCGGCGTCCAACCCGGCGT
>CAIQPA010000141.1 GCA_903873545.1 uncultured delta proteobacterium | reverse complement strand
GGCTCGACGGGCTGACGGCCGCCGATGAGAGCCTCAACTGCTCCGGCACGGTGGGGCCGGAGAAGGTCTACTTCTACACCGCTACCGCGACTGTCTTACTGCGGGTTGAGGCAGGCAGCCTCGATGGCAACGGGCCGATGATCTCCTGGTATGCGCGGCGGTCGGACTGTGGCGACATCTTCGCCGAGACATCCTGCGGCAGTGCAAGCGTGCAGGGCAGCAGCGGTACGCTGCAGGTGACAGCCGGCGAGACGATTTACATCATCGTCGACTCCGAGGCCCGCTGGGCGGGCGGAGATGGAGCGGCTGCCGAGTTCTTCGTCGCAGTCACCGAACAGCCCATCGCCGAGGCGGGCGATAGCTGTGCTGTTGCGGCCTGCACTGCGGGTCTGACCTGCACGCTGACAAAGGTGTGCGCTACGCCCTCCTGCGGCGACGGCCAGCTCGGCGCGGGAGAGGAGTGCGATGATGGCAACAGTACCGCGGGCGATGGCTGCGCTGCCTGCACCCTCGAGAGCTACACGGAGGTGGAGCCCAACAACGTGCCAACTTCGGCCAACTTCGTTGGAGGAGCCCGCCGCGTCTATGGGAGCTCCACCTACGATAACGACTACTTCTGCATGCCCGTCGGACCGCTCGGCGGCAAGGTCAGCTTCCGGCCTGTCCGCGTGGGCGGTGTCTGCGAGCTCTCCTTCAACGCGTTCGGCTATCGCTCCTGCGAGGGCGAGCCGGCAGTGGTGGCGGTCGACGGCCCAGAATACTGCTTCTACGTCTATTCCACGGTTGGAGCCTACGCGTTTGATGTGGTTGCCTACCCCAACGAGGAGCTCGCAGAGCACGCCGCTTGTGGCATTACGACGGTTACCGGGGCGGCCTGCGGCAACATCGGTGGAAATCCCGCCGTCTGTCGGGAGACAGACCCCCGTCTCCATCGTGGAACCTGCGAAGTGACCAGTTGTGGCGACGGTTACGTCGACAAGACTGCCGGCGAGGCGTGCGACGACGGCAATCTGACGGCGAGCGATGGCTGTTCTGCTGCCTGCGCGCTGGAGGACTACGCAGAGATGGAGCCCAACAACGGGACCCTCACGGCGCCGAACATCGCCCGCTACCGACAGGTCTCCGGCATCATCAGCGGGGCGACCGACTCCGACTACTTCAAGGTCACGCTGGCCCGGCGCTCCCACCTGGAGTTCGACGCCGAGGCGCCTGCCTTCCCGATCTACAGCAACGGGCTTGGCATCCAGCTCCTCTCGCCGACGGCGGCCGTGCTCTTCGCGGGGGCCATCGACAACTCCTCGTCGCGGAGTGGCGCACGGGGTGGCAATGAGTTGAACGGCACCGGCTTTGGCACCGTCTACCGGGAACAGGGGCTCGCCTTCCTCGAACCCGGCACCTACACCTTCCGTGTCTCGGCGGCCTCCACCTACACAGGGGCCTACACGCTCTTCATCCGCGAGTTCGCGACCTCGGTCGCTGGTCCGGGCGATGTCTGTCAGCCGAGCGACTACAAGCCCTGCCTGGATGGTCTCGTCTGCTCGGTCCTTTCGGAAACCTGCCAGTCGCCGGTCTGCGGCAACGGCGATGTGACGGTGGGTGAGCAGTGTGACGATGGCAACACCACGGCCGGCGACGGCTGCAGCGCCACTTGTCGCGTGGAGTCCTTTGCCGCCGAAAGCCTCCCCACGGGTACCGCGCCCTCTGCGACCATCGAGGGCGGTGTGGTCTACCCCTTCGCGGGAGGGAGTGCGGCCCGCGCAATCGCCATCTCCGGCCCATGGGACTCGGGCTACACCCGCTACGTCACGCTGCACGTTGATGCCCCGACCCGCATCCGGGCGCTGAATGTTTCGGCACCCTTCACCCGGAACCGGATCTGGAAGCTGGACGCACCCTCCTCTTACAGCACGGCAGGTACCCAGGTTGTCGGCACCCAGCCGACCTTCGTCGCCTACCCCAACTGGTTCGCTGCGCTGACCCCGGCCTTGGCGAGCGACGTAGACTGCGGAAACGGCACGGTGGATGGCCTATGCACCAGCCCGGGGACAGGCTCGGACTGCGCAGATTGCGGGGCCCGTTACGGCTCCACGCCGCCGCAGGCCTACGGCTTCGACACGCGATTGGCGCCGGGCGACTACCTGGTAGAGATCAGCAACCTTGATTCGCTGCTGCCGAGCTGGCTCTTCTTGGGCGAGTCGCCGTCGGAGCGCCGGACGTTCCGGTAGCGGGCCAAGGGACGGGCACTCGGCCTGCCACTAACCCGCAGGCTTGCTACCAGTCGAAGCGGACCGTGGCGCCCGTGGGTGAGACCCGCAGCGAGGCGCGGGCCGTCTCGTCCTTGTCCATCCAGTCGAGGAGGAGGAAGGTGCCGCCCGTGCCGAGCGCTGCTGCGCCAAAGCCGTAGAGGATGGCGAGCGGGAGTTTGGCGTCGTCAATCTTGGCGGCGAGCTGGGTGACGGCGTCGCGGTCGCAGCCGGCTGGGTCTGCGGTGCAGGCGGCGTAGGCGTCGTCGTAGTCGCTCCGGGTGGAGGCGCCGGAGGCGTTGTAGACGATGCCGCCAACCACCGAGGCGGCGCCCGCAGAGAGGAGTGAGTAGCCCCAGGTGCGCATGGGGCGGGCCTGCTTGGGCGGCGGCTCGGCGATGGGCTTGCTGGTGTCGACGCAGCTGTTCACCACCGCAGCGATGGCCGCCGTCTGGTCGGCGTCGAGCGCCGCCGCGGGCAGGTTGCTCCGCTTGCCGAACCAGCCCCGCGCCTTGATGCACTCGCCACCCTCTGCGGCGAAGTAGGCCAGCTCACCCACGACGCCGGCATAGACCTGCTCGAGCGTGGTGCGGTCATCGCCAACCCAGCTGGTATCTTCGAGCCAGTCTGCGTGCAGCATGGCGCACTCCCAGCGGCTGGCGATGACGGCCGCCTTCTTTTCCGCGGTCTCGGTCCTGTCTGCGGTGAGGAG
>CAIQPA010000140.1 GCA_903873545.1 uncultured delta proteobacterium | reverse complement strand
TGCAGGGCAGCCAAATCACCCGGATGTTGGAGCTGCAGCACCTGCCATCGGGCCCTGTTCTCGGCGTGCAGCATTTGAGAGGCACAGAGTGCCCGCGCGTGCGCCGGCGTGCGATTGATGACGAGGACGGCATCTGCCCACTGGCCTAGCACGAGGGCCGCCGCGCGCGCCGCGCCGCCTGCCCCTAGCAACACCACCCGCTGCCCTGCGGACGGCGGAGCGCAGGCCGTCAGCATGGCCCAGATGCCGTCGGTGTCGGTGTTGAATGCCTCTGCTCCGCGCGGACCGATGCGCCAGGTGTTTGCGGCACCCGTTGCCTGAACCGCCGGGGAGCATACTTTCGCGGCCGTGCAGGCAACCGTCTTGTAGGGAGCTGTGAAGTTCAGCCCGCGGAAACCCTCTCCGGAGGCGCGCCGCAGGAAGAGGGGGAGCTCAGCCGCCGTGAGCGAGCGGGCCTCGTAGCTGGGCTGCATCCCGACCGCCTCCAGCGCGGCGTTCTGCATGGTAGGCGAGGCCGAGCCGGCCACCTCTGCCCCCACGACTGCGTACCTACCCGCTGCGAACATCTGGCACCTTGCACGCCGACGGCCTAGATGGCTGCGGGCACCCGCCCGCTGAGACCATTCGCCGCACGGAACCCTAAGTCGATGCAATCTCCGAATCAACGAACTGTCGTCACCATCGGTAACTTCGACGGTGTGCACCTGGGTCACAGACGCCTCGTCGAGGCTGCAGTGGCGGAGGCGGCTGAATCTGGGGCCGAGGCGGTCGCTGTGACCTTTGAGCCTCACCCGGTGAGTTTCTTCAAGGGTGTCGCGCCAGAGACCTTCCGGCTTCAGACGCCCGATGGTCGAGACGCCGTCCTCACCGCGTTGGGCCTGAGCCGCGTGGATCGCCTGACCTTCGATGAGAGGCTCACAGCCATGTCGCCCGGCGCCTTCGTGGACCTGCTGGTGTCGCGCAATCCAGCCATCGTCGGGGTGCATGTGGGTGGCGACTTCCGCTTCGGTCGCGCCCGCGCCGGCGACACCGCGATGCTCAGTGCGCTGGGCGCGGGTCACGGCTTCACAGTCACCGTGCACGAGGCTGTGAACCACCTTAACGAGACCATCTCCTCGTCGCGGGTGCGGGGTGCGCTGCGAGCGTCTGACATGGAGCTCGTCGCGGCCCTGCTAGGCAGGGCCTACGCCATCGCGGGAGAAATCGCATCCGGCCACGGACGCGGCAGAACGCTGGGGGTCCCGACGCTCAACCTCTACCCACTCGGACACCTGCTACCTGCGCATGGCGTCTATGTGGCGACCATCGTGTCCCAGACCCAGGCCATCTCTGCGGTGGCCAACCTTGGAGTACGCCCGACATTTGCAGATGACCCGCGCATCTCGCTCGAAGCGCACGCGCTCGAGGAGTTCGTAGCCTTCGAAGGTCCGGTCGAGGTTCAACTACACGCCTACCTTCGGCCCGAGCAGCGCTTCGCAGACACCGATGCCCTTCGCGCCCAGATAGGCATCGACATCGCATCGGCTGCCGCATGGCACACCGCTCACCCAGGCAGCTAGGCCGCAGCGTCTCCGCCCTTCGCCTTGTCGTCGGCCTGACCGTAGTACTCCCCGTAGTGCCGGTAGTAATAGTAGTAGTAGCCACCCCGGCGACGCCCCTCGACGTCAATCGCGTTGAGTACAACGCCGAGAAGGTTGGCGTTGACGCCGCGCAGGAGATCGACGGCCCGCGCAATCATTTCCCGCCGCGTCGCTCCAGACCGTGCAACAAGAACGACGCCGTCGACAGCAGAGCCGATGATGGCCGCGTCCGTAACAGGCACGACAGGCGGAGAGTCGAACACGACCATGCCAAACCGCTCTGTGAGTTCGGCAATCAGTTCACGGAACCTGTCGGACTGAAGGAGTTCGGCCGGGTTCTCGGGAACAATTCCGCAGGGGATGATGAAGAGATCGGGAACGCGCGTCGCTTGGATTACTTCGTCCAGCGAAGCCTCGCCCATGAGCACGCTGGAGAGCCCGAGCGTGCCATCGAGTCCGAACACCTTGTGAAGGCGGGGTTTGCGCATATCGCCATCAACCAGGACGACCGTACTGCCTGACTGCGCCATGACGGCAGCAAGGCTGACGGAGGCCGTTGTCTTGCCCTCGCGCGGCCCGGCGGAGGTGACGAGGATGGAGCGCAACGGCTGTTCCGACCCCATGAAGATGAGGTTGGTCCGGATCGACCGGCAGGACTCAGCCATGGTCGACTTGGGATAATCGATCACGAAGGTGTCGCGCTCAAAGTCCTCGCCCTTCGCAGGTGCGCGAGAGGAGCGCCGGTCGCCCGTACCGCGCAGGATGTTTGGAAGAAAGCCGAGGGCCGTAACACCGATGAGCCGTTCGAGTTCGCCGACCGAACGGACCGAGGTATCCAAGACCTCGACAAGGTAGGCGAGGACGAGGGCGAGCAACACACCCACAACGAAGGAGGCCAGCATCGAGAATCCAAACTTCGGATAGACGGGCACACCGCTGTCGTTGGCTCGCTCCACAACGGCGACCCGGTTCTGCTGGAGCATCCGCGCGATCTCTACCTCCTTGAGCCGACGCTCAATCATCCGATAGAGTTCTCTGTCTGATGCGGCTGCAGAGACGAGGTTGTTGTAGGTCAGTTCATCCTGGCCCATCGCAAGCGCCTCGGAGCGGGTCTCATCGAGGCGGGCCCGGAGCTCCCCAACGCGTTTGTCTGCCTGCGCGAGTTGGGCCTCTACGGCACGGATGGAGTTCCGGACCTCGCGCAGAAGCATCGAGCGAACCTCAGCATACTGCTCCTTGATCGATGCGAGCTGCGGATGGCCATCAAGGTAGGTCGCCTCGAGCTTGGTGCGCTCGACGCTGAGGTCAACCAACCGGACCTTGAGCCCTTCTATGAGCTCCGATGAAATGACGCCCTGGACCGCCGCATCCAGCAGTGCCTCGTCCGACTTCACAAGACGATGCTGCTCCGCAGCTACGCGCAGCCCCCGCGCATCGGACTCGGCCTGAAAGAGCTGCCCACTGAGCTCTCCCAGCGCCTCACCCGTGAGGTTCTGCCGGTCTCCGAGTGAGATGGAGAGAATGTTTCTCTCTTTGCGGAAATCATAAACGGCAGACTCCGAGACGGAGAGCTGCTTGCCGAGGTCCTCGTACTGCTGCCGCAGCCAGGCGGCCGAGCTCTCCGAGACATCGAGACGCCGCTTGACCCGCTGGCCGATGTAGACCTCGGCAGCCGTGTTCGCGATCTGGGTGGCGAGTTTGGGTGACGAGGCTCGCGCGTGAATGCGTACGAGTGAAGACTCGAACACCGGCTCGATGGTGATGGCACCCATCACGACCGCCGCTGCATCGGCGCGCCCGAGTGCCGCACGGAGCGCGGCAGGATCCTTGACGTCTGACAAACCGAGAAAGTCCGCATTCTCGCGGAGCGCCAGGCGATTGGCAACATCCTCTGCCACGGCGCGCCCCGAGATAACGCGGTACTGCGACTCAAAGTTCATCCGCAACTCGCGCGCGCCACGACCCCCAACTTGGGTCTCAAGACCGGCCGATAGGCTACCGAGGACATTGGGCGCCTCGATATCGAGATCGAGAAGGGCGGTTGACCGGTACTGAGGCGAAAGGGTCCGGAGATAGAGGAAGGTACCGAGCATCGCGATGGCTACCACGCCAACGGTGAGCCAGAGGTGCCGGAGAATGAGTCCGAGATAGTCGACCTGCGAGGCCGTCGAGGACTCTACCGAGGTACGCGCCGGTGTAGCTTCGCTGCTCATTGCGCCCTCAATTGAGCAACTGGAAGGTTGGAACGAAGACAACGTCGCCAGGCCAGAGGAGCAGATTAGGCACCCGCCCCTTCATGATCTCCTGAAGGGGGACCTCAAGCTTGATCTGCTGCCCGTCGACCATCCGTGTCACAAGCACATCGCCGCTGGCGTTCGTGGCGTCGATGCCTTTGGCGGCGGCGACCGCGTCCACCACAGTAAGACCAGGCGTGTAGGGAAAGCTACCCGGCGAGACCACCTGACCAACAACCGAGACACGGCGAGACCGCATCTCGATCAACCCGCAGGTGACGAGCGGCGCCTTGAGAACGGTGGCCGCAAGACGCTGCGAGAGATCTTCCTCAAGCTCCGCACAGGTACGCCCCTGCGCCGTAACCGTTCCCACCAGCGGGAACCGGATCACGCCGAGTTCATTCACCACAAAATCGCCACCAAGGTCTGGCTCCCCGAACACCTTGATGGCAAAGGAGTCTCCCACACCCAACCGACCCGGATCCTGAAACTGCCATGACCGCTCTGCCCACTCCAGATAGGAGTCCGTAACGGCGGGGTGACAGGCACCCAGAAGCAAGAGGCTCAAGGTAAGGCGGCGCATCGGAACAAACTCTCAACAGACGAGCGTAGCCGCGGTGGGCCTTGCGGCTGGCTCGCAGAGGCGAATCAGTACTTCAGGTCGACGGTGAAGTAGGCCTGATGCCGCGTAAACTCGTTGATCTTCGTTAAATCGCTCGCGGAGACGATATCGGTCGAATCGCCCACTCCGGCCCCGTCGGCATCAACGACGCCCGTGGCGGAGCCAGCCCGCGTCTCAAACACATACTTGAAGCCGGCCAAGACACCCTTTGCAACCTTGAAGCCAATCCGTCCTTCGGCACTGGCAATCACGTCGGTGGTCTCGGTAACGAGCGGATCCTGCTGGTCGGGGCCAAAGTTACGGAAAGAAGCAGCAACACGCGCGGAGGCGTCGAACAGCTGGTCGCTGGTCGCATACTTGACCCCAAGCCGATCATACTGAACCCACGAGTACCGTGCGGTATCAGCGAAGTCCCGGAGGTATTCGAAGGAGAGCGTGTTCCGACGGGTGAGGTAGTAGGTCGCGTGCGCGTTCGCTACGAAGGCCGATGGCTTGTCGAGGCTGCCATAGTCGACGATTGCGGTGCCGAGCTCGGCTCCAACCTCGAGCTGTGCGGAGAGAAGCGTCTCGCCGCCAGCAAAGAGCCGGATCGGGGTCGTATCGATGTTGGTCAGCGCAACCCCAGACCCCTCGCCAGAGCCCTCTCCGACGCCAGCGAGAGTGGTCGCCTGTTCAAAGATGTTGTTCTCGACTGTCGCTACGAAGGTGGCCGCCGTGCGAGGCAGGAAGTTGTAGCGGATCTCGCCACGCCCCTTTCCGACAGCCTTGTCGCGGAAGTCGTAGCCGTCTCCGTTGGAGTATTGCAGGAAGCCGTACGAAGCTTTTGCGAGCGCGCTAAAACCGAGGCGGGCCTTGGAGGCGGAGCCGCCCGGATGGAAACCAAACTCGGCAGCAGCCTCATTCGATACCGCGGTGATAGGCCCGCCGGTCGGAGCCGGATTGGGCGGCGAGGAGACCCGGATCTGGTCGGAAGGGGTAAAGGAGAAGGCTCCACCCGGATTGAACCTCAGAGCGAAGATGCCGCCGAAATCCGGCGCCGTCTGGTCTTTCTGTCCATCGGGCACCAGCAGGTATTGACGCCAACCGAGACCTGCGCCTGCGTTGACCTGCATGAGACCCGACGCGGGGGTCGAGAGGTTCAGCGAAGGGCGGATGTTGAGCTGTGCTACCGACCCCCCGGAACCACCGTTGGCCTGCACATCCGAGTTGAAGCCGAACTCCGTGCCGAGACGCGCGTCGACCTTCAGCGCGCCCACGCGCAAACCCTCGCCAGCTGCCAAAGCAGGTCCGGCGCCGGACACCGTAGCAGCGACCACCAGAACCAGGCAGAGCAGACGCATCGGCGAAGCAATGACCAGTGACGAGCCCATTACTGTGTCACCGCAGGACTGGTCACCACATCGGAGGTGGCAGGGTCATCAACGCTATCGCCCGACGGAAGGTACTCCTCTGTTGAAAAACCCTCTGCAGTCTCTTCGTCGCCCTGCAGATCGTCCAGACCGGAGATGCCGCCCGTGGAGGTCTCGCCATCGGGGATCCCGTCGCCATTCGCATCAACGCCGCCACCCACGACGGTGCTGGCATCGCAAGCAGATGCACCGGCGACCGCGCTCTTGGCTTCTCGGTTGGTCAGTTTCAGCAACTCTAACTGCGCAGCGGCCGACCCGCTATCCCCACTGCTCGCTGCAGCCTCAAGATTGTTGAGCGCAACGCTGCCAGACGCCTCCCACCCGTTCAGGCGCAGAACCACCTGATTGAGACAGCTCGCGACCGACGCCTGCTGAGCCGCCTCCGAAGCGCTGGCACGGGTACTCATGTCTGAGATGAGAGACCGAATCTCTTCAAGCAACACCTGGCCCTGAGATGTCGCGGTATCTGCGCCTGTCTGAGCGCTCAGAGAGCCACCTGCTGAGACCATGGTGGCACAGAGAAAGAGTAACGACACATACGACCTGCGACGCATTGGGCACCTCAGAAACATCAAAACGCAAACGAAGATAGTTAAGAAGTATCGTACCGCGCAGGTGGTGTCAAAGGAAAGTGTACCTGCCAACCCTAAGTGACGATGCGCGTCAAACCAAGCTTTTCTGACAGTTAGCCCAGCCGTTGTCGTGCGAAAACAGGCCAAACGAGGCGCCCCGCATGGATTGAACATACTCAGACCGCGAAGGCGGCCAAAAAGATCCGACGTGCGTACACCAGCTAGGCAAGCGACGTGGAGGAGCCATCCCCGCAAACCACGCAACTCGGTGCACAACCGCGTCGCGCTGAAAGCAGGACTTCAAACCCGAAGCAACCACCTCAGCCTGAACGGCTAGTTGCCCGAGTCGAGAATGAAGACCTTAGACAGCGTGATGCTACCGCCTTCGGGCTTCGCGAAGCGCCAGCGACGAACCACGCCCTTCGAACAGTTCGCAACCGCGCTACCCAGGTCGTTCTCGCCGACGTCAGCCTGGGTCACAGTACCCTCTTCGCCAATCGTCCAGCGGATCTCAAGGCGCCCCTTCAGGCCCGGGTCCTTCGCAAGTTCGCGCTCGTAGCAACGCTCGATGTCCTTCTTGCGCCGGTCGATGACCTCGCGAATCTTGTCCTTGGAGAGCGAACCGCTTCCGGCCATTGACTCTGCTTCGGCGCGAAGCCGAGGCTTCACCTTGGCGGCCGTCGTGCCCTCCACGCGGCCCGCTGTCGCGCTACCAACGGAGCTGCTGCCGCTCACGTCGACACCGCCCCGCTTGACCGAGCCGCTGGCGCCATCGCTGCCGCCCAGACCACTCTTGGAGGCAATGCCAGTGCCATCACCTGCCAACTTCTGGTTCGCGATGACCTCGTCCGCCCGCTTGCTGGACATCGACTCCGAGATGCCCAACGCGGGACCGGCTCCGCTGTCGCTGTTGAAGAGGGCCGACAGGGCTGACTCTTGCTTCACGCGCACCGCAGCCGCAGCCCGAATCTCCTCCTGGGAGCGCGGCGGAGCCTCTTGTGCAGGCTTCGCCTCGGGCTCCGGCTTGGCCTCAGGCGTCTTCTCCTCTGCCTTATCTGCTTCGGCGTCCGGGTCGACCTCCGTCGGAACCTCCTCCTCCTTGGGCTTGGGCGGCTCCACGTTGGCGATGATCTTGATGATACGCTCGGTCATCTCCTTCATCGCAGCATCGCGCGCTGGCGGCGGAACGAAGTTGACGGCGTAGAGGATGGAACCTGCCTGGAGCAGGAAAGAGAGGGCGAAAGAGCTAAGGTAGACCGCGTCAACACTTGCCGCAGTGGCAAGGAAGGTGAGCAGATTACCACGCATGTTCGCAGGCAGCTGGGGAAGCACCTTCAGCGGCGGTGGTGCAACGAACTGGAAGAGCAGGGTGGTGTCGCCGAGGGAGACCTTACCGCGCGAGGAGTCGGGAATCTCCACGCTCCATGCGTCGCCTGCCTTCTGGCCCTTCCCCGAGGTCGCGATGTTCGCGAGATCGAGCATGCCGTCGCCGAGCGCGACTCGCCCCTGCATGGCAGAGGTGACCCGCAGATGGTACTTCCCACCCTTGACCTCAAAGAGTGTGAGGCTCGCGGGAAAGGCGCTGGAGGCCACAACGAAGGAGTTCTTGAGCCCCTGTCCTGCAGTGACCGCTTCTCGGCTGCGGAAGATGCGCTCTTCGACGACCTGACCGTTCTGGATGATACCGACGCGCAGGATACGCTGTGTGGGGGCTGCAACCGCCATGACTCACTCCTTCGATGCGCCCCGGGTGGAGGAGCTCAGTTCAGACACGTAACAACAGACAGCGCGAAACGGTTAAAGTTCCGCCAGCGGTTGGCGTCTTAGGGTGCTTTCTTGACGACTGCACCCTGTCCACGCTTGGTAGCGGCGAACCTGATGTTCTGGACGCCTGCGGTGCTGGCGGTCGTCATGACCTGGATGAGCACCTTGTAGGGTGTGTCCTTGTCCACGATCAGCGTGGCGAGCCGCTCGTCAGGACGGCCGAGCTGTTTGGCCCACATCGAATTCTGCTCCAGCCGCTCCTGCAGTTTCTGTTGCAAGAGTGGGATGATGGAGCTCTCGGCGCTCTGAAGATTGGAAGGGTCAATGGCACCGTCCACGATCGACACCACGAACTCGTCTTGGAGCATCACCGACTTCTTGGAGATCGAAATCGCGACCGAGTCCTTGAGCGCGAGGTCGCTGGTCGACTTCGCGATGCGGAGGTCAGCGCTCTCGTTCACGGTAATCGGATCTGCGTTGAAGCTCTGGATGAGGAAGGTCACGAGGACCGTCATCATGTCGATCATTGCATTGAGGTTGAGTTCAAACTCCCCCTCAATTCGCTCGGTGATTGCTTTCTGGCGACGGCGTTCCTTTTTCTTGACCACGTAGGGATCAAGGAAGTCGCCATTGTCAGCCGCGAGGTTTTCGATGTTCTCTGCCATGTGGCCTCGATACGGTGAACGTTAGAGCTAGGGGGCTAGCCGCCGGAGGGACGGGCAGCAACGAGCGAGGGGAAGGGGAAGAGATCGAAACGCTCATTCTTCTTCGGGTTCCCCGCTGCAGGCTTCACTGCAAACTTGGACTTCTCGAGGGCATCGGGACCGGGCGACTTGCCATCACCGAGCAAGAAGGCCGAGACATTGGAGGCAGCCGAAGGAGTCCCAGGATCAGCCTTGCCATCCGGAGCGAGGATATACCGAGCCGTGTCTATCGTCTTGACGATAACCTCGAACGGGATCTCCGCATCTGCACCGATGGAGACGACATTGTTGCCGTCCTTTCCGAACCCCTCGAACCAGGTCGGCTCCAGCCGAATCTTGACGAGCTGATTGTAGAGCGCCGCATAGTCGAGCCGAGCAATGAGCGGCTCCGTCTCAGCAAGCCCCTCGCGCATGCAGATGGTCGGCTTGGCGCCGTCTGCGGCTCCGCCGCCACAACGCTCGATGGGACCAGCAAACTTCGCAGCGAAGTCTGGATTGTTCGTCTGGTCCAAGATGCGAAAGCCATCGCTGGAGATGTAGACGGTTACCTTCGGCACCTTGACTGCATTGTCGTCGGAAGGGGCGCCGGCAGCCGCGGAGGGGGCCTTGGCGCTCGTAACTTCCAGCGTGCTGGTCTCCGAGAGAACCGCAGTAAAGATGAGGAAGAACATGATGGTGGTCATCATGTCGATCATCGCGATGAGATTCAGCGGGGTGTCGCCTTCGTGACGGGCACGGTGCGCTCGCCCCCGGCGCTTCTCTGCCCGACGGGCAAGGAAGGCCTCGTGGTTCTCTTCGGAGATGGGTGCTTGGTTCTGATCAGTCATGGTGAAACCAGTCTGGTGGACTCAGGTAGAGGAGGAGCGTTTCCACTGCCGCCCAGAAGGGACGGCAAGGTCGCTAGCCTTCGTCGGCCGAGAGCTTGCCCTTTCCGTAGGCCACGAGGAGGTTTTCGGTCTTGATCGAGTACTGCTCGATCTCCTCGACGATCTTCTTCGACATCGTGGAGAGCCAGAGGTGAGCAAGCATGCCGACGATAGCAACGCCGAGACCGAAGGCGGTTGCGTTCATGGCCATGGCGATACCCTCGGTGAGGATGCGGCTGCGGTCTTCGGGGGCTGCGCCGCCGAGACCGGCGAAGCAGGTGATCAGACCATGGATGGTGCCGAGGAGGCCGAAGAGGGTAGCAACGTTGGCGAGCGTGAGCAGGCCGTTGGTGCGCTTCATGATGTGAGGAACGATCTCGAGCTGCGCCTCTTCGAGGGCGTTACCGATGGCAACCTGGCCCTTGTTGGCCCGGGTGAGACCGGCCTTGATCACGCGGGGCAGTGCAGCGCTAGGCGCCGCGTTGCAGAGCTTGATGGCACGGTCGATGTTACCGGCGATGACGAGCTTCTGGATCTGGCCCATGAAGTCGGTTGCGTTGATATTGTACTTGAAGAACAGGAAGATGAAGCGCTCGATGGCGATGCCAAGCACCCAAATCGAGGTTCCAAGGATCGCAAAGATTGCGGGATCAGCATGACGAAAAAATCCAGCCAAAAAACTCATGTTCGCTCTTCCTCCTAAAGGGCCCGAAGGTGTTCGGGCTGTTTTTTCATTTTGTCGAAGACTTGGTCACTAGCAGGAAATCTGCATCCTGCCACATTCGCTGTCGTTAGAATGGTGCCTTTTCTACCGTCTCGTAGAGGCGGGAGAGAAAAGAGGCTTCCGGGGGGGTCTGCTGGTAGGTCAGATTGGAGGGCGCGAGGATGTAGTAGGCCTCGGGCTTCTCGATCTCACCTTTGATCTTCTCCTCGTCCAGCTGCAGCACCGCGCCGCGGCGGCTCTGGGCGACGACCTGGGAGGCGACCGAAGCGACGACCAAGATTCCAATGACAATCGCGATCAGGTTGATGCGGTTCATGGTGCAGTCTCCTCAGCGGCGGGCAGCTCCTCAACGGGAGTTTCAGTGTCGTCGGATGGCAACTCCTCCGTAGGAGTCTCGGTCTCTTCCGCGGGGGGCGCTTCGGCCGCCTTGCGCTTCTTCTCGTCGGCCTGCTCCTTGAGCTCACGCTCGGTTTTGGAGAGCTGGCTCGCATCCTTGGAGAACTTCGTTGCCCGCTCGACCGCCGGCCCGGTTGGGGACTTGGCGAGGAAGGTGTTGAAGAGTTCGGCGGCCTTGTCCATGCGGGCGATCTTGTCGAGTCCGGCGAACTCGGCATCGAAGTAGAGCAGGCCGAGATTGTAGTAACTCATCGGCTCGGCGGGAGCGAGCTGGATTGCCTTGTCGAAGGCCGTCTTGGCGTCGTCGTAGCGCTGCGCTCCCTTGTAGGCGGAACCGAGGTTGTTCCAGACGGCCGCGCTGTTCTGATCGACCTTGCTGGCCGCTTCGAGGTGCTCGATGGCACCTTCGAAGTCACGCGTGCGCATCGACAGTACGCCCAGGTTGTTGCGGGCCTCGGGGTGGTTGGGATCGAGTTCGATGACACGCCGGAGGAAGGTACGGGCCTGACTCTGGCTTCCCGCGGTAAGTTCGATCTTGGCTTTGAGGAAGTAGAAATCAGGGCGACCTGCGTCGCGTGAGATTGCCTGGTCGCAGATGTAGCGAGCGATCTCGACCCGTCCCATGGAGACGTTTGCCGCTGCCATTGCGAAGTAGGCGTCGAGGTTCTTCTCATCGCGCAAGAGGAGCTTGCGCGCCTTCGCGATGACCGCCTCGCTCTGGCCTTGGGAGAGGTCGATGAGCAGCCCTGTGGCCTCGATGGAGGCGGCGTTGCCGGAGGCGGAGAGCCGCTGCTCGAAGAGGGACCGGGCACCGGAAGTGTCGCCCTCTGCGAGGCGGAGACGGATGAGCGCGGCAACGGGAGGTGCGTAGGCTGCGTCGAGCCCGGCTGCTTCGGTGAAGAGCCTAGCCGCGGCTGAGCGGTCGCCACGATAGTAGGCGATGACCCCTTGCGCGTGCTTTGCCGCTCCCGAGGACAATCCATCCGGAAGAGCGGAGAGGTTGGAGGCGGCAGCGATCAGGTCGCCAGCACGGAAGGAGCTGAGCGACTCTGTCCCCTCTGCCGAGACGGCAGCGGCCTCGGGCGGCGGAGCAGCAACCACAGAGGGCTGAGCAACCTCGACCTGGGCCAGGCGGAGTTCGTCGGCAGGGAGCGGCAGAGCGGTCGTAACGAGCGCTCCGAGATGAAAGAGGAGTTGGTGCATCACGGTGCGGCCTCCCCGGCTTCGGCGACGGGCGCAGAGGGTGTGGGAAGGAAGATCTGGGGAGAGACCAGGTCTGTTACGAGGGGATCGATCGGCTCGCTAAGGACGGGATAGTCGCTACCGCGATAGCGGTTGAGCTGCCGCGTGGTGTCGATGGTGCAGGTGTTTACGACACCAATCTTCTGCATGATCGGGTAGGCGATCTCCCATTCCTTGACGGCCGCATCCTCGTACTGCGAGGCGAAATCCTCGATGGCTGCGATGTACTCCTCTTCGGCAAACGGGTCGTCTGCCAAGGCCTCCGGGATGGGGAGCTGGTAGAGGAGGTCGGCCATGCGCTGGTAGACGCGGCCGCGCATGAAGAAGGCGCAGACGGTGACATCAGCAGAGTTGAAGTCGGTGACCGCCTCGAAGGTGCTCTGCAGTTCGATGATGCCTGTCTTACGGGCTCCGAGTGCCTTCTGCTGCTGGGGGACCGTCTCACCAAGCTGGATGGCGTCCCACCTCTTGAACTGGTCCATCGCGGCCTCGTAGGCCAGCTTTGCGGCGGGCTGGCGGGCTTCCGCGCTCTGCGGCTGGCGGGCGCTGAACTCGGAGAGGATCTGCTGGTTGGTCTTGGCGATGGCGCGGGCATCCTTCTGCTGCTCGTAGAACTTGGCGGTGCGGCTCAGGCCATCGAGGACCGCATCCGGGATGCTGATCTTGGGCGAGCTGGCGTTGGCGCCGTACTCCTTGCGGAAGCGCTCAAAGAGTTTGACCATCTCCTTGCCGTTACCCGCCTTTTCGTAGTTGAGGGCTGCCTGGTAGAGGGCGACGGGGGCCTCATCGGTCCGGGGGTTTGCCTTCACGAAGGCGACATAGGCCTCTGCAGCCTCGGTGTAGCGCTGCGAGTAGTCGAGCAGTTCGGCTGCCTTGAGGCCCGGGTACTTGATCCCCTCGGCGTCGGAGTAGCCGCGCTTGTTAAGGTCGCGGAAGGTGGCGATGGCGCGGTCGAAATCGAAGAACTGGCGGGAGTTGACGGCGATGCGGACGAGCGACTTGTCGACCCACTCGCTGCCGGGATAATCCTTGAGGAGGCGGTCGAACTGGGTCATGGCGAGTTCGAACTTCTTGAGGTTCTGCTCGTAGATGAGTCCTGCATTGTAGAGGCCGAGCGCGCCGTTCTGCTGGCCTGCGAACTCGTTGGCGAGGCGCACATACTCGATGGCGGCCTCTTCATATTTGCCGCTGGCTACGAGGGCTTCGGCCTGCTGCGAGATGGCGCCCATCTGGTAGCGGGTGATGTCTTGCTTGAAGGCCTTCATGACCTCGGCATCCTTGATGACAATGCACTGCCCTCGCCGGCTAACTTCGTCTGCCCAGAACTCCATTTGGGCGAAGTTCTCCTGGTCGCGGTAGGACTCGACGAGGTTGATGGCTGCTGGTCCGGTCATCTCCGAGCCGCAGTAGGAATCAAGAACGCCGATGAAGCGGCGCTGGGCCTCGGGGTAGTCTTTGTATTCGTAGTAGAGTTTGGCGCCGGCGTAGGCGAAATTGGCCTGTTCGTCGGGGCTGTCGGGGTTCTTGATACCGAGCGCAATGTAGCGATCGTAGGCAGAGATGAGCTTGAGAGAGAGTTCGGGTACCGCATCGCTCGAAGCGACCGTGCGGGGCGCGTTGCTCTCGCCCTTCTTCGGCTCGGGCGCCTTGTCGCCAACCCCGGCGGGGCGGCTGGGCCAGGCTCGGGCCTCGAGGCGGCCTGCGTTGAACTCGCGTTCGATGGAGGTCTCGTAGCTCTGGATGGCGAAGCGGGCTGCGGCATCGCGGAAGTTGTTGTTGAGGACCGACTCTCGGACGGTCTCGAAGCCGGCGCCGGCGAGGTCATACTGCTCCGAGAAGAAGTAGGACTGGGCGAGGTACATCTGGATGTCGTAGCCCTCGGCGTCGTTCGGGTAGGCCTGAAGGAACTGCCCATACATTCTGGCCGCGAGGCGGAAGCGCTGGATGGAGCGCTCGCGCAACGTCGTGTCTTTGGGAGCGGCTTCGAACTGCGCGGCGAGCTGCTCGCCCTCGTTGTAGTAGAGGCCTGCAGTGTCCTTGAGGGAGCGGCGGGTCATCTCATCGGCAATGGCGATCGCATCGGTGTTGCCCAGCCGCTCCTGCGCCTTGTACCATGCGGTACCGGGGCCGAAGAGCTGGCCAATTTTGGCCGACTCATCGAGCGCCTTCTCAATCTGGTTGTCGCGCGCGAAGGCTTCGACAATCTTCTCGAAACGGGTGGGGTTCTGCGGATCTTCGGGGGCGCGGGCAATGGCATCCCGAAGGAGTTCGACACCGTTGGCGTAGCGCTGATTTTCGAGGAGGATTGCAACGACACGGTCGCGGATGGCGATGGAGTCTTCGTCGTCGCGATCGCCGAGGTACTTGTTCATGCGTGGCATGATGAAGTCGGCGTCGCGGTTGCCGTCACTGTTCCAGTCTTCTTCCGCGAGTGTGATTGCGGTGTACTGGAGGGCTTCTTCTTTGAGCGCGGCGCTGTCGGAGTCTCCGGCGGACTGATAGTAGTCGAGGAGCTTCTGAAAGGTGACGATGGCGTTATCGTAGTCGGAGGCAAGGTAGGTCGCCCAGCCGAGTTTGAAGAGGATCTTATCTGTCCGACTGGAGGCAGGATAGGTGAGCGCGGTTTCGAAGGCCTTTCGGGCCTTCTTCCAGTCGGTGGCCTCAAAGTGGATTTCGCCGATGCGGAGGAATGCCTCTTGGGCGAAGTCGGACTTGGGCTTGGCGACGGTGAGCCGCTCGAAGGTAGCCAGTGCGCGCGGGTCCTTCGCCTCTGCGTAGAGCACGCCTACGAGGTAGAGGGCGCCGTCGATGAGGCGGTAGTCGGGGTAGTCACGGATGAGGCGCTCGTAGGTCGCAACGGCCTGGTTGAACTCCTTTTCGGGCGGAGTGGGCTCGTCTGCAACAAAGCCCCGCTCGAAGCGGTCCATCTCGGCCTGGTAGCGTTCGTTTTTCTGCTCGTAGGTGTCTTTGGCATGCTCGTAGTAGAGTTCGCCAAGGCGGAAGAGGACATCCGGCGTGTAGGTGGCGTCGGAAGGATACTCCCCGATGAACCTCGTAAAGTCTGCGATCGCGAGTTCGCGGCGGGCGCGCTCTTCGACGCGGCGGGAGTCGATGCCGTCGTTGTAGAAGGCAACGATGCCGTTCCGCTGGCGCTTGTACTCGTTCTTGGAGAGCTCAAGCATACCTTCGTTGTAGTCGGCCATCTCTTCGGCGTAGGCCCCAAGGGCCTGTTCGAAGCCGGGTAGCTGACTTGCAACGGCAGGCGGCAGCGCGGAGAACTGGGGTATGGGGCGCGAGAAGGTATCTCGCGGAAGGGCGGGCGCAGCGACGCCGGAGCCCTCGGGGCCATCGGCGGCGTGGGCATCATCCGACGCTCCAAGGAGCGAGGCTGCGACGGCGAGTCCAATGAGGGTGGTGAAGTTGTGGCGAAGGTAAATCATGGCGGGGGTGCTCATTGTCCCTTCAGGATTTCTTCGAAGTCGGCATCGATGATGCTGAGGGCGTCTTGCCGCCTCCGCACCAGTTCGCCGATCTCTTTGGTGAGTTCTTCCTTTTGCTGCCAGGCGACATCGAGAACGCCGATGTTGGCACGCATCATGATTCCGTTGAGCCGGTCGCGGACGCGTCCGAAAGAGGCCTGGGCCACAGACCCGGTGAGCCGGGAACCGTCGTCACGCAGCTTCTCGAGGGTGGCGCGGATGCCGATCATGCGTGCCTGTTCCTCCGACAGGACGACGCGCAGGTCTGTGATCTTGGTATCGACGGCGCGCTCGATGTCTGTGAAGTAGGCATCGAGAGCGGCTTGGCTGCTGTCGACATTGGCGCGGACCGCGTCGGCCTTCGCGAAGGTTTCGCTGCTGGAGGGAGCAAACTGGCGGTACTTCGCGAGGATCTCGGCTTCGCGGCGAAGGGAGTCGCGGAAGCGGAGGCGGAGTCCACGCTCGGAGGCGCTGACATCATCGGCTACGCCGACTTCGACCGACCGAGCGGCGATATCTCGCTGCAGAGCTGCGACAGAATCGAGCCGCCGGTTGAGGTCACTGGCGTTGTCCTCGAGGGAGGCGCGCTGACGCTCTGCGAGTGCCGGCGAGATTCTTCCGAGCCGCTGGTTGTCGGCGATGGTTTCGCGGAGCTCTCGAACCTCTCGGAGGGAGGCTTCGAGGTCCTGTTTGATGGCGAAGAGGTCTACCGAGAGCGCTCGGATCTGCTTGACCGAGACCTCTTGGCGCTGGGTCATCTCGGCGAAGGAGCGGGGCTGCGCGCGGTAGGAGGTCTCGAGGGCCGCACGGTCGGCGCGGAGCTTGTCGAGTTCAGCGGAGGCCTCTGCGGGGAGTTTGTCTGCGAGCTCTGCCCTCTCGGCATTTACGGAGCCGATGAGGAGTTGGAGCGAGTCCATTTCGAGTTCGATGCCGCGGGCCCAGCCGTCACGCATTTCGGGGAAGATGTTGACGCGGCTGCGGGAGTTGATGCCGGTGTCGAGTTCGGCGAGTGCGAGTTCGCTGTCGGCGACGTTGTCGGCGGCTCGGGCGAGATCGTTGGAGATTTCGAGCGCCTGTTTGAGTTCTTTGTCTTGAACGAAGAAGGGTTGCGCGAAAGCTGGCAGTTGGAATTGGCCGTCCGCCTCGTCAACAAGCAGTTTGAGAAAGGCTGCTGGGTCGGACTGCGATGCCAGGATCTGGTCGACGCCGGCGACATCGGGGCGTTGGCTGCGGATGACCCGCGCGAAGGAGGCAGTGGCCTCTTGGAAGCGGCTTTCGCGAAGCTGAAAGTCTCCGATGAGGAGGCCTGCTTCGGGAAGATAGTACCGCAGTTCCGGGTCATTGCTCGCGTAGATCTGCAGCCGCTGCAGGGCGAGGATCGCGTCGCGCGACCTGCCCTCGCGTTGAAAGCACCAGGCCTGTTCGAAGAGAGAAGCTTTGTACTGCGGTGATTCGGGATCGACCTCACCGTAGGCTTCGATGGCGATGCCGAACTGTTGTTGCTCGTAGTAGATACGGGCGCGTCCAAGACGAGAGAGGTTGATGAGTTCGCGCTCTGCTTCGCCCTTCTTCTTGGCCAGTTGTTGGATGATGGCTTCGAATGCTTGGCGGCTCTCTTCGAGCTGGCCGAGGCGGGCACGCGTGACGCCGGCGAAGTAGGCAGCACGGAACTCGAGGATGCCCGCACCCTTGACTCCGGCGAAGGAGGCGAGTGCGGCCTCGAAGTTTCCTTGGCCGTACTGGGCCTTACCGCGCATGTAGGCGATATCCGGGCCAAAGTTTCCCATCTCGCTGCTTGCAAACTCGGCGAACATGGCATCGAGGTCGGAGTAGTCTCCGTCGATGTAGGCCATTTCGAGGAGTCGACGAGCCGACTTGAGTGTGTAGTTGGCGTCTTTGGTCGCGACGAGATCTCGGAAGTGCTTCTTGGCGAGGTCAAAGTTGCGGAGATGAAAGAGGCTGTCTGCGAGCATGAACTTTGCGTCGCGGAGGCCTGCGCTGGCGGCATAGCGTGGTTCATCCACCACCTGCGCGAGCAGGATGGAGGCGGAGTCCCAGTCGCTAATTCTGTAGCGGAGCTGAGCATCTGCAATCTTGGTGACGGCGTCGTTCTGGCTGCGGAACTCGGCGACGGTCACATACTGCGAACGGAGGAGTTGCACCCGGCCACCGAGCTCATTGGAGGCCTTGGCAGCGGCGTCAAGAGACTGCGCAGAGGCCTGGCTACCGATCACGAGTGCCAGCAGGAGTGAACCTGCCGCAACGAGTCGCACGGGAGCGAATGAGCGAGGCTGGGTAACGTTTGCCACGGCGATCAATCCTTGGCGGCGGGGGCTGCGGCGGCGGGGGCCTCTTCGTGGGTCGCGAACTCCTCGACCTCGAAGCGGATGCGGAAGCGGTTCGGATCGAGGATATCGCCCTCGCCCGAGTCGAAGGCGACGGTCTGGATGCCGACTGTGCGCCCTTCATCGACGGTGAAGGGGTAGGAGGCCGCCTTGTCGATGGTGATTTCGTTCATGTAGGCAAAGACGCCGCCAAAGTCGCGGCCCCTGAACTTGAATTGAACGCTCAGGTTGTGGGCGCCGGGCAGCACGGAGGCGTCGAAGACCTCGAAGCGGGGGTCTTCGAGCTTGCTGGTGATCTCGATGCGGTTTCCGTCGAGCACGTAGGCTGCGTCGACGAGGATGAACTTGTCGCCAAGGTTGTTGACATGTTCGACGGCGGCGCGGGAGCCACCGATGGTACGACGGAGGATCTGTTCGCGGAGCAGGAACAGCCGTGACTTGCTGCGAAAGACATCCTGCTTGAAGGCGCCAACGCGGTCTTCGAGCTCTTGGAGGCGGAGGTCATAGTTGACATCTCCGCTGGCGCTGGCCGGCGCGGTCTGCGCATGTGCAGCCAGCGGCAGCAGGCCGCAGGAGATCGCCAGAATGGCGCGTCCAAGGAGGTTGATGAGGTTTGATTTGGTCATGATCCGGTCCGCCGTCACAGGGTTTCTGAGTGGGGGTTTGCGTGGCAAAGCGAGGAAAGCGGGCGCCGCAGCGGGTGGGATGCAAACGGAGCGCGGAGGGAGTACAGGTGGCAACTTCAACCTGACTTTCTTGCATACCTTGGCAACCGTGACAAGTTCTAACTTGAGCAGATTGTTCCTGACTGCTTCTGGAGGCTCGCTCCGTCAGTTGTCGATTGCTGCCGTAATTTTTGCACTCGGGCTGCTCTGCTTGGGCCCCGCCGTGGGCACCGCAGCCGAGATTGCTGTCGCTTGCGCGGAGCCGACGATGGTGGCCTCTGGCGTGGTGTTGGTGCGATGCCACCTCGATGAGGGTTCGGCAGAGGGCAGGTGGAGCGCAGTCTACGGTGGCGAACGGAGGGCGTGCGACGGTCTTGCGGTTGCGTCGCGGCTCTCCATTGGTTCGGGCGCGCAGTGTGGGACGCTTGGAGATGAGGTCTGGTTCTGGGAGCAGCTGGCGGCTCCGTCACGCGGGGCGCTGCGCTACCGGTCCTGGGCCAAGGGTAACACGTGGAGGGTTGAGGGTTCGGCGCTGCTGCCGGATCGGCTCTTTGTTGGGGCGTCGGAGGTCACGGCTGGCCGTTGGGATGGGGAGGCAGGGAGCGACTACGGGTCGCATCGCGACAGGGGTTGGCTCGGCGGGAGCGTCTTGTCGACTCGGCAGGGTCCCGTTGACCTCGTGGCGGAGCGGCAGGTGGCAGGATTCGCGGCGCTGGTGCATGGGGAGTTGGGTCGGTTGCGAGAGCTGGGTCACGGCGGCGCGGTCGGCGAGGTTCACCTGTTGGCTGCGACGCGGCAGGACTATGCATCGGGCCGGAGCGGGCCGGGCTGGATGGTGCTCGAGTTGGGCGCAGGGGCGAAGGCGGAGCGGGTGCTCGAGGTGGTTCGGCACGAAGTTGCGCATCAGGTTGTGGGCGGTGCGGTTCGGTTTGTGCGTTCGGGTGGGGACGTTGGTTGGTTTCTGGAGGGGTTCGCCGAGTATCTTGGGTTTGCGATGACGCGAGACGAGCTGATGGGGCGTGCAGCCTTCTTCCGTCGGTTTGCGGAGGCCTGCGAGGGTGTGAGCCAGCCGGCGGGGGAGGTCTCGGAGTACGATGTTGGTTTTTTGTATGCTGCTGCGGTGGATGGCGCGCTGTGGCGGAGTTCCAGGACGGGACTGAGCGCAAGGCTCGACGCGTTGGTCGCTGGTCGGCGGGGCCCGCTGATTTTTGGCAGCCGCGAGGATTTCCTCGGCAGGGAGCCGCGAGCGTCGCTGGTGACAGCCCTCTTGTCCGGCGCGACGGATGCGGGCTCGGAGCGGGCGCGGCGCTGGATGGAGGGCGAGGAGCGGCCCAGCGTAGTGGCGCTGGCCGAAGATCTGGGGGTCCGTCTGACGAAGGAGTCGATCGGGGCACCGGGGCTTCCGCTTTCGATGCGAGAGCGACGGGACGGGCTGTTTGAGGTGACCTCCGTGCAGACAACCGCCGCGGAGGCGACCCTGATCGCGTCAGGCGACCTGGTCTGGCCGTTGGCCTCTTGGTCGGGTACCGGGGTGGTGGCCTTCGAGGTTTCCCGCCCTCACGGCTGGCAGCGGGTCACGCTGTCGACCAGCATGGTCCAGCGGGAGCGGTTGCGGGTGGTCTCCGTGGACGGGGCTGCTTCGCTGTGGTTTGGTGTTCCTGCCGACGGGGCGCAGAGGTGAGCGTGGTGGAGCGGTTGATGAGAGAGCTTCGGGAGCAGGTGCTGGCCGACGCGGAGACGCCGACGGGGGTTTTGCGTGCGCTTCGCGGGGGCGCGGCGCTCGAGTCGATTCACCTCGATGAGCGAGGGAGGTGGTGGCACGAGGGGGCGATGTTTGCGAACGAGAAGCTCTCGCAGCTGTTTTCGCGGAGCGTGTATCAGACGGAGGGCGGGATCTGGTTTCTTCGGATCGGCAGTCAATCGTATCCGATCACTGTTGCCTGCACGGGCTACTTTGCCGAGCGGCTCCGGTCAGGCCGCGAGCTGACGCAGCTTGTGCTGACGACGGGCGAGCAGGTGGAGACGGGGCTGGCGGGCTGGGTAACGGATGGCGGCGAGCGGGTGGGGGTTCGGCTGGCCGACGGCCGCGACGTGCGCCTTGTGGGGGCTGCCCATCAGTCGGTGGTGTCGCTGGTTGAGGCATCGGAGGATGGTTGGCAGCTGCGTCTGGAAGAGGGGATCGCGGCGTTGCAGGCCTGGCCAGAGGTACCGCGAGGGCTTCGGCTACCGCCGGAGGCCGCGCAGGGTTGACCTCCGAGCGGAGCGCGGGTTAGGGGCCCGTAGCGCAACCTTTCGCAGAGGCTTAGGTTCGCGCAGACTCGCAGAGGGAGTTTCATGTCGCAGCGAATCGTTGTGGTGGATAACAGTCGGACGGTCTGCGGTGTGGTCGAATGGGCCTACCACGGTTCGGGGATTGAGGTTCTGCCTGCCCTGACCGGAGGCGAAGCGCTTGCGCTGATTCGGAGGTCGCCGCCGGTTGCGGTGATTGTCTCTTACGCCCTACCCGACATGGAGGCTGCGGCCTTCTGTGCGGCACTTCGGGGGGATGCAGCCGCGGGCAAGGTTCCGATTCTTCTGCTGACTGGCGGCTATCACGCGGTGGACACCGCGGCCGTGCTGGCTGCTGGTGCCGACGACGCCCTCGGGAAGCCTTTCCGTTCATCGGAGCTGCTGACCAAGGTTCAAGGTGTGCGCGAGGTGGGCGCGGCGCGTGGCTACTTTGCAGGAGCGCGCCCCGTTGCTCCGCCTCCTTTGCGGCCGGCTGTGGTACCTCCGCCGCTTCATGCGCCGTTGACTGCGCCGCCTGCTGCGCCGTTGATTGCGCCGCCTGCTGCGCCGTTGATTGCGCCGCCTGCTGCGCCGTTGATTGCGCCGCCCGCTGCGCCGCTGATTGCTCCGCCTGCTCCGCCGCTGATTGCGCCGCCGCCTGCGGTACCGTTGATTGCGCCACCGCCCGCTGCGCCGTTAGGTGGTGCGACTGCGGTATCGGCTGCCTTCTCGGCGCCGCCGAGCGCTGTACATCCCGCTGTGGCTGCCGCTGCTGCATTTGCCGCACCGTCTGGCAGCCCGTCGTCGGGGATGCACCGGGCAGCGCCGCCGCCGTCAGGACTGCGTACGGAAGAGCGGGAAGCGCTGCTTCGGGCGCTGCAGCCGGTGGTGCTGGAGCAGGTGAAGGGGGCACTGCCGGCGATTGTCCGCGAGGTTCTTCCTGCGATGCTCCGCGAGGTGCTGGCAACGGTGATGCGCGAACAGCTCGGCGCGAAGGTGGAGGAATATTCCAAGCGCCGGGTCGATGAATATGTGGAGCGCGAACTTCCGCAGGCAGCAGATGCTGCGATCGAGCGCTACCTTCAGCGGATTGGCGAGGGCGACGGACAGACTTAGGTTGATGGAGACGGCCTGCACGGCCGTGAGGGAGATGGTCGATGAGCGAGTTTTCGAAGGGATACGATCCGCGAGAGATTGAGACGCGCTGGTACGAGCGCTGGATGGCCGCGGAGGCCTTCAAGGCGGATGCATATTCCGACAAGCCTGCCTACACCATCGTGATCCCGCCGCCGAATGTGACTGGGTCGCTGCACATGGGGCACGCGCTCACGAACACGATTCAGGATGTGCTGATCCGCTGGAAGCGGATGAGCGGGTTTGAGGCACTCTGGCTGCCCGGCACCGACCACGCGGGCATCGCGACGCAGATGGTGGTGGAGCGTGACCTGAAGAAGCGCGGGTTGGATCGCAGGGAGATGGGTCGTGAGGCCTTCCTCGAACACACCTGGCTTTGGAAGGAGAAGTATGGGAACCGGATTTCGATGCAGCTGCGTCGGCTCGGTTCCAGCCTCGACTGGTCGCGCGAGCGGTTTACGATGGACGAGGGTCTGTCGAAGGCGGTGCGCGAGGTCTTTGTGCGGCTCTGGGAGGAGGGGCTCATCTACCAGGACGACCGGCTGGTAAACTGGGACCCGGCTGGCCAGACGGTGCTGAGCGACCTCGAGGTGGAGCAGGAGGAAGAGGATGGGTTCCTCTGGCACATCGCCTACCCGGTGGCTGGGAGCGAGGAGCGGTTGGTGGTGGCTACGACGCGCCCCGAGACGCTGCTGGGCGACACGGCGGTTGCGGTCAATCCGGCCGACCCGCGCTACCTTCATCTTCACGGCAAGGAGATTGCGCTTCCGCTGACGGACCGTCGCATTCCGATCATCGCAGATGGTGAAGCTGCGAGCATGGAGTTCGGTTCGGGTGCGGTGAAGATCACACCGGCGCATGACTTCAACGACTTTGAGACGGGCCGTCGGCACAATCTTCCGCGGATTGCGGTGCTGGACCTGGACGCGAAGATGAACGGCAATGTGCCGGAGCGGTTCCGTGGCCTCGACCGGTTTGAGGCGCGCAAGCGGATCGTGGAGGAGCTGACGGAGTTGGGGCTTCTGGTGAAGGCGGAGCCTCACAAGTTCATGCCGGCGCGGTCGCAGCGAACGGGCGTGATTGTAGAGCCGCTTTCGGTGGGCAAGCAGTGGTATGTGAAGATGGGGCCGCTGGCGGAGCCGGCGATTGCAGCGGTGCGCGAGGGGAAGATCACCTTTGTGCCCGAGGGCTGGGAGAAGACCTACTACCACTGGATGGAGAACATCCGTGACTGGTGCATCTCGCGTCAGCTCTGGTGGGGCCACCGGATTCCGGCATGGACCTGCGGCGACTGCGGTACGCTGAGCGTGTCGCGCGAAGACCTCCATAGCTGCCCGAAGTGCGGCAGCGCGGCGCTGCGCCAGGATGAGGATGTCCTCGACACCTGGTTCTCGTCGGCGCTCTGGCCCTTCTCTACGCTGGGCTGGCCGGAGAAGACGCCCGACCTGGCGAAGTTCTATCCGACAACGGTGATGGAGACGGGGTTCGACATCATCTTCTTCTGGGTGGCGCGCATGATCTTCATGGGGCTTCACTTCATGGGAGAGGCGCCCTTCTCCACGGTGTTTCTGCACGCGATGGTGCGGGACAAGACCGGTCAGAAGATGTCGAAGACCAAGGGCAATGTCATCGACCCGCTGCACATCATCGATGGTGTGCAGCTCGGCGAGCTGTCGCCCGAGGATCAGCAGACCTACGAGCTTCTCTTTCGCGACTACCCCGAGGGTGTTGCGGCGCAGGGCGCCGATGCGCTGCGGTTCACGCTGGCAACCTATGCGGCGGCCGGTCGCGACATCAAGCTCGATGTGAAGCGGGTGGAGGGGTACAAGGCCTTCATCAACAAGCTGTGGAATGCATCGCGGTTTGCGCTGATGAACCTTGAGGGGTTTGACGGGCGGGCCGTGGACTTTGCGTCGCCCGGCCTGTCGGCTGCCGACAAGTGGATTGTGACGCGGCTGCATCATGCGGCGGCGAAGGTGGAGACGAGCCTGCAGGCCTTCGACATCAGCGGCGCGGCGCAGGCGATGTATGAGTTCACCTGGCATGAGCTGTGTGACTGGTACCTCGAGCTTGCGAAGCCAGTGCTGTATGGCGACTTGGGCGACGAGGAGGCACGGGAGTGCAGCCGCGCGGTGCTCTGCTACGTGCTGGACCAGACCTGCCGGCTGCTGCATCCGTTTGTGCCGTTTGTGACGGAGGAGGTCTGGTCGCATCTGCCTACGCAGCGTGCCGAAGGTGCGCTGCTCTGCACGAGCGCCTGGCCGGTGGCTTCGGAGATTCCGACCTTCGAGGCAGAGGCTGCAGAGATTGCGCTGGTGGCTGAACTCATCACGGGCATCCGCCGGGTTCGCGGCGAGAGCGGCGTGCCGGCGTCGAAGCTGCTGCCGAAGGTGCTGCTGCTGAGCGATTCTGAGCTGGTGCAGCGGGCCGCGAAGGCAGGGGCTGTCTACCTGCGCCGGATGGCGAAGGCGGAGTCTGTCGAGGTGGTTGCCAGCAATGCTGAGCGTCCGAGCCTAGCAGCGACGACGGTCATGCCGCTGTGCGAGATCGTGATTCCGCTGGAGGGCGTCATCGACTTCGAGGCGGAGGTGATCCGTCTCAAGAAGGAGCTTGCAGGCGTAGAGGTGGATATCGCCTTCTTTGTGAAGAAGCTGTCGAACGAGCGGTTTGTGGCCAACGCCCCGGTGGAGGTGGTCGAGACGGATCGCGCCAAGTTGCGGGATGCCGAGGGAGCCAAGGAGAAGCTCTTGGAGGGGCTGCGGCGCCTTGAGGGGGCGGTATGATTCGCTCACTCCGCCTCCTTGTGGTCCTGCCGTTGATCGGGCTCGTGCTGGCAGGTTGCGGGCAGAAGCAGGGCCCCTCGCTGGTGCCCGAGACGGCGGCGGCGGAGGGTTCTGCGCGCTCAGCGGAGTCGAAGGGATTGGTAGGACCTGGCGCGTCGAAGGGCGAGCAATTGAAGGTGGAGGATGTGGGGCCGCCTGGCGCGACGCTGCTCTTTCTTTCTGGGCTGAAGGGCTACACGGAGCCGTGTGGCTGCACGCTTGATCTGGTGCTTGGCGGTATCGACCGCATTACCGGGTTTGCGACGACGCTGCAGGCGCAGACGAAGTCGACCGCGGTGGTCGCGGCGGGCGATTTCCTGTTTGAGCGGGAGACGCTGGAGGAGGCCGGCCGAGAGCAGGAGCTTCGAAAGGCCGACCTGCTCATGGAGGCGGCAACGGTGATGGGGCTTCGAGCGACGGCGCTCGGCTCGCGTGACCTGGCCGCGGGCGTGGACTTTTTCTTGGGCAAGATGAAGTCGGCCAAGGTGGAGGTGCTGGCTGCAAATGTGACGCTCGCGTCGGGCGCACCGGTTGGTCCGCCCTACCTCGTGCTCACCGTTGGCGCCGAGCGGATTGCGCTGATTGGCGTGACGCCGCCGGAGTCGATTGCAGCGGTGGCGGAGCTCAAGGCCGGGCCGGCGAAGGCCGGGATAGAGGCCTCTCTGCAGGCGTTGAAGCGGCTGCCTGCGGCGGAGGCTCCGACGGCGGTGGCGGTGCTCTTTTCGGGGGACATCGTTGCCGCGCGGCAGCAGCTCGATGGGCTGGCGGGCGTGGACTTTGTGATCATCGGCAAGGACCCGCGTGAGACCGATGAGAGCGAGCAGCTTGGAAGCGCGGTGACGCTGGAGGCCTACGACCAGGGTCGCTATCTGGGCCGCCTGAAGCTGGTCGGAGCCGGCAGCGGGCCGTGGAAGAATGCCCGGGTGGGGAGCGAGGCGGAGCGGAAGCGGCTGGACCAGATCATCGCGACGACCGAAGGGCAGTTGGCATCGTTGCCGAAGCCTGCGGCGGGCGAGGCCGAGCCGCCGATTGTGAAGGCGCTTCGGGGCAAGCTCGATGGCTACGTGGCAGAGCGGAAGAAGCTGAGTACTGCCGCGCCCGCGTTTGTTGCGACGGAGCGAGATCGAAGAGCGTCGTGTAGGGAAAGAGTGTACGTCCTGGTGTAGAGC